>SOKM01000344.1 GCA_004375785.1 Candidatus Cloacimonadota bacterium
AGAAGCCTGTTTTCCATATCAGGCAAACCATAGTATTCCCTGTTCTGACAGGTGTGATAGGTATGTGTTCACGAAAAGGAGAGGGAATCTCTGGGGATGGACTTACCCTTATATCTGGGGTATAAAGGATGCTGTCCAGAATGGTCCCATATCAGTGGCTTTTGAAGTTTATGCAGATTTCTTTTCATATACGGGCGGTGTTTACAGGCATACCTGGGGCGGTTATGAAGGAGGACATTGTGTAACGCTGTTAGGGTGGAACGATGCCGATTCCAGCTGGATATGTAAAAATAGCTGGGGTGCAAACTGGGGAGAGGATGGTTGGTTCAGGATTGGATGGGGAGAGTGTAGTATAGAACAATGGGGCGCCTGGTTGACCGTAAAGCCGGCAGGCTATCCGTATCTTGTCTACCTAGATTATATTGTTAATGACTCAGTTGGTGGAGATGGTGACGGAATACTCAATCCAGGTGAGCAGGCAAAAATCATTGTTTCTATAAACAATTGGCAGGGCTGGTCTGATGCACAATTCGTGGATGCAGTCCTGAGATGCAGCGACCCGAGGGTTTCAATAATAGATTCTACAGCAGACTACGGCACGATCCTGGCAGGAGAGACAAAGAATAATGCCGCCGACCCTTTCGAAATACTTGGAGTGACTGGTGGCTCTCCTGACCCTCTTGCAATGACACTTTATGTTACAGCTGTTGGAGACAGCGGCTCTTACTGGATAGAACTTCCATTTAATGTGCAGTACGGATGGATGCAGTATGGCTGGCCAAGCCCATCGGAGCAAGTGAAGACATCCCCAGCAATCGTCGATCTGAATAATGATTATAAAGGAGAGGTGATTTATGGTTCAGAAGAAGGAAATCTTTATATAAAGAATTTTAGAGGTGAAGATTTTTCTGCCTTCCCTTACCATGTCTCGAATAAAATCTGGGGTTCCCCTGCTGTTTGTGATGTGAATAATGATGGAGTAATTGATATTGCATTTACAGGATTTAATAGTAATATTTATCTTCTTGACAGGTTTGGCAATTTAGATTGGAGTGTTACCACCGGAGGACCTGTGACTGCGACACCTGTGCTTTCTGACCTTGATGACGATAACAACCTTGAGGTTATCGTTGGAAGTTTTGACAGGAAACTTTATGTCATTAAATCAGATGGGACTCCCTTTAATGATAGTTTTCCTTTACAACTTCCTGACGGAAGTATGATTACTGCTGGTTGTGCTGTAGGAGATATCGATGGTGATAACACAAAGGAGATTATAGTAGCATCATACGGAGGTTATGTCTATGCAGTTTCACAGGATGGTATAATCCTTCCAGGCTGGCCTTTCCAGACGGGTGGTAATATCTGGGATGCACCTTCGATTGCAAACCTTGATGGCACCGGTGTTAAAATAGCCATTGGTTCAACAAATGATACCCTTTATGTTATAAATAGTGATGGAACCCTTGACTGGAAAGCGGCAACATCAGGAGATGTTAGAAGTTCTCCATCCTTTGTTGATTTAGAAGGAGATAACTATTTAGAAATCTTCTTCGGGTCTGACGACCATTTCATTTACGGCTACGACTATCAAGGTAATCCTTTAACCGGATGGCCCATTGATCTTGGAAGCAACATCAGAACACAGGTTGTCTTTTCTGATTTAAATAATGATGATGTTCCAGAAATCATTGTGTCTACTGACGGGGGAGAACTTTATGTATTTGACGGAAACGGTAATCCCTTCGATATTTTCCCTGTTCTAACAGCCAACTTACCAACAACACCTGTAATCGAGGATGTGGATAATGACGGTGATCTTGAAATATTCTTCGGTAATGCTAACGGGGTATCAGCCATAGATTACAAAGACCAAAGAGGAAACGGAACATACTGGAATATGTTCAGATGCAACCCTATGAGAACTGGAAATTACGAAGATGCAGTAAGTGGGATAGAGGAATCGAAGAGGGATGCAACAATCTCGCTCTTTAAGGTCTATCCCAATCCTTTTAAGGGTTCTGCAAGGTTTTTCCTTTCCTGTAAAAAGGACGAGCAGGTGGACATCTCAATTTACAATATTGCAGGTCAAAAGGTAAAAGGAATTGTATCACGGAGCAAAAAAACTTACAGGATAATAAACTGGGACGGAACAAACAGTGAAAACAAACCTGTTCCAACAGGTGTCTATTTCTGTGTGGCTAAGATTGATAATGAAAAAGGAATCGTAAAAAAACTCATCAAAATAGAATAAAACCAGATAATTCATTAGCCACAGAAATTCACAGAAAAACTCAGAAACATATTATATTCTTGTAAAATTCTATCTATCGGAGGTAGAACCTGCTTCTACATTATCTATTTTTGATTTGTGGTTATTATGAAGAAGGTGATTTGTAGGAGCAACCTCCCGGTTGCGATATATCGCAAGTGGAACTTGCTCTTACCTCTTTTTATCTTTCTATTCCTATCCTGTGAGAAATCCGAAGAGTATTTTGATAATCCCCTGAAATTTCTTGAAACAAAAATTTTTCCTTCGTATTTTCTTAGAATCCCATACTACGGTGTAAATGGAAGGAATTTATTGGAGGCAGCCTCAAATGGAACAATGATTGATGTAAAGGGGGTTTATGTAAAAGGAAAAAACTTTTCATTTCTGAGAATATTCAACGACAGCGGACTGTTTTATATGCCTCTCGAAGAGAGACTTACCTATGATTCTGAAACGAGTCTGTTGGAGATAAAAGGGAAGGTTACCTCGAATAGTGAACCCTATCTTTCTTCTGTAGAGGTAGTATCTTTTGAAGATGTTGGAAAAATAAAGGATATAGTTGAGAGAGAATACCCTTTACTCATAAGCAAAATCGGAGATAACATCCGCAACCCCAGATCTAAACTCAACCTTCAAAATATAAAATCCTGGCACCTCGCCTCATCCGACAATTATATTCTTGTCTATGGAAGGACATACGATTTAATGTATGAATTTGATATAGGTGTCTTATTGAAAAAAGATGGTGAGACTTACAGTCTTGAGAAAATATTCGCGAGGGAATTTTTTAAAGGTGAATGACTTATTAATTTTGCTTTTTTCTTGACAAAAGCGAAAAAATCAGTATACTGAAAAACATAATTTAAAGAGTAAAATGAAATATGAAGATGAAAATTATGAAAATATTAATTTATAACTTGAAATGAAAAATAAAAAGCCAATGCGTCTTGGATTAGACATAGGGACTCTGTATGTGAAAGCTGTTCTTTTAAGTGACTCGGATGGAATTCCGCTCAAGAGATACTTTAAACCCCATCAGGGGAATCCTTTATCTAATATAAGGGAGATATTTCAGGATTTTGGAGTCATTGCATCTCCAATCTATCTGGGAGTGACAGGCGCAAATGCAGATATTCTTGCAGAGCTGGTCGAGCCATTAAATCCTGTCAGGGCGCTGAGAATTGCAGTATTAAAGCACCTGCCTGGTGCACGGAACATTATCGATGTGGGTGGGTGTAGTGTTACGCTAATTCGTCTGAATAAAAAAGGGGAGTTCATACATTACACGACCAATTCTCTCTGTG
>SOKM01000206.1 GCA_004375785.1 Candidatus Cloacimonadota bacterium
AAGAAAAGGCTGGGCAGAAGACCATTCGATAAATAAAGATTTTTTCAAAATTAAAGGTGCGCTAAACAAAGAGAACTCCTATGTATCAGGAAATATCTTTTATAATTATGATAAGATTGTTAAGGGAAAGGATTCTCCTTGTGATACGGTTATAACGCATTATGGAGGGGTGGGGTTCTTGTCTCAGTTTGATTTTAAACCCGCCATTTTATCACTCGGAGGAAATTTTTCAGTAAACCATTTCCTAAACCGATGTTTTGGAGCACCTGTTGTATTTCCCCAAACGATTCAGGAGAATTCGTATCTGTATAGAGCAAATTATTATAATCCTCTAAGATATTGTGATATAATGGCAACAATTGTGGTGGAGGGTGTAGATAAAAAAGAGGATTTAAGCGGTGTGGAAATCTCAAAAACTATTGCATCATCCGACCTCCTCCTGAAAAAGAACTTTAACGGTATGTTTACTCTCGCACCAGGAATACGAATGTTTGTTGACGAGGGAAAATTTGAGGTAGCGCCTCTTATTTCGTTAAAGACGTCTTTTCCAGATTTTGAAATATATCCGTATGTAACCTTCTACAGGAGAGACAGAATAAATACAATGAGTTCGATTTACAAGAGTTATTCCCTTGTTAGCAATATACATGATTTTACAGTGCGTAATTATACTGTACTCAAAGAGAAAAATATTACAGTAGGATTTGAAGGAAGGTGGCAGAGGGTTTCATGCAGGGTATCTTACAGCCATATTGAATATGATAATTATCCTTTAATGTATAGGACTACATGGGGTGTTATTGAAACCATAGAGGCAAGCAAGGATGTAGTAAAAACGGTTATAGGTTTATTAAATATGAACTACTTCAGCCTTGACCTTAAGGGAAGTTATACTCCTCGAGAAAGGATACCTTATGAACCAATGGCTGAAATTAGTCTGGAAACGAAATATAAAAGATTTTCCCCGATTACGCTTTTCGCGGGTCTCAATACTTCATTTGATATTGAAACAGCAGATAAAACATTAGACATAGCTCTGCTCGATTCAGGTGTCGAGTGGGAGTTTTTAAGAAACACTGCGCTGAGGTTTGAGGTAGAGAATATGTTTGACCGAAGATATGAAATCTGGCAGGGATACACTGAAGGTGGCGTGCAGTTCTACGCCTCTCTTAAGTATAAAGTTTTAAAATAATCTGCTTGCCCCGTTAGAAAACATTTTCTAATGGGGTGTAATCAGGTATAATGCGAAGTTATACCTGAGCATTATACAAGGAGGTGAAATGAGTTTAATGGCAATGCTAATTAAGGGCGGTTATCTTATGATTGCCCTTGCGTTATGTTCCTTTGCAGCAATTATAATCATTGTAGAGAGATTTTTATTTTACAGGAAGGTAAAAATTAACAAGGTGGTATTTCTATCCGATTTAAGAAAATCTATTGGCAGCGGAGTAACCACCGCCAAGGAAGTATGCAGAAGATATGAGGGTATTATTCCTGATATTATCATTGCTGGTCTTGAGCATTTTGAAGGAGGAGCAGAAGCGGTAAGAAAGAATATGGATGCAAGGGCACAGAAGAAAATCCATGAAGCAGAGAGGTATTTGGGACCACTTGCAACTATTGTTGGAATAGCGCCGCTTATTGGGTTTCTCGGTACCGTTATTGGAATGATTAAAGCATTTATGAAGATAGAATATCTCGGGGGGAATGTGAATGCAGGTGTGCTTGCTGGAGGAATATGGGAAGCACTCATCACAACAGCAGCCGGTCTCTCAGTTGGAATTGTAGTCTATATCTTTTATAACTACTTTATTGGAAGGGTAGAAACCCTTTCAAAAGAGATTACAGAGGTAACAGAGGAGGCAATGAATATATACCATACAACGCGGAGGGGAGAATGAAAATAGAGACACGTTATAAGAGAATGACTTCGCTCAACCCCATCTCCATTGCTGACATTGTGCTCCTCTTACTCATCTTTTTCCTTCTTACATCTACGTTTGTGATACAGCAAGGAATAAGAGTTAAGCTTCCAAAAGCATTTTCTGAGGAATCCGCTACCCCGGACAGGATTACAATAACCATGACTGAAGAGGGGCAGCTCTTTCTCGGAGATGAACTTGTAGGGCTTGATAATCTCGAGGTCCTTTTAAAGAAAGGGATAGAGGAGATGGGCAACCCTCTTATTGTCATACGAGCAGACAGGTCAATCATAATAGAAAAGGCTATTCGTGTAATGGATATTGTAAGGGAAGCCGGTGGGGAGAAGCTTCTCATTGCAACCGCACCAATAGAGCGATAAAAACTTCTGTCCCCGTTAGATAATTTCTATCTAACGGGGTAAACGAAACGGAGTAGCAAGACTTGTCTTGCGCAAAAACGCAGAGCAAGCTCTGCTACTCCATAAATGAATAAATCTTAAGTCTAATTTTAATATTGTGAGGTGATTTTTATGGAAATAAGAAGAGGAATTCTATATTCTGTCCTGGTTCATCTTTTTCTTGCCTTGCTCTTCTCAATCATAACCTGTGACCTCAATGTTACACCACCTGAACCTATAGAATTGGGTATAAGCATGCTCGCAGAAGAGGGGTTTTATGAAGAGCCGGGGATGAGTGCAGCGTCTGGGACACCTGAGGAAAAAGGAGGAGACATTCCTGTTGACTTGACTGAGACAAAAGCACCGCCTATTAAGGGCGAAGAGACATCGCTTAAGGAAGATGAAATATTGAGTGAAGGAATGATTGATACCCTTCTTTCAGAGATTGGGGAGACCGGAAAACATCTTGAACCAAAGGTTTCATCTACTGGAAATGAAACTCTCGGCACTGGTGGGGAGAAAGGAATGCCCTATTCAATTACAGGAACGCTTTCTAAAAGAAAAATCCTGAAACAGGTAATACCACCATATCCAAAAGGTTATGAGGAGAGGACAAAAGTGGTGGTCAAACTTACAGTAGAACCCAAAGGAGAGGTAAAAAAGTTACTTCTTCTGAAAACAGGTGGAGAAGTATTCGACCGAGTCACACTTGAAGCACTGAGGGAATGGAAATGGGAACCTCTCCCTCCCAATGCCGAACAGGCAGACCAGGAAGGCACCATCACATTCTTCTATGAATTAAAGTAGGAGCAGACCCGTGCCTGTCCCGTTAGAGGAATTCCTTTAACGGGATGCATCTGCTCTTTCTATTGGGAACTGATTGCCATTTTCGATACCACAGTATCTAAATTTGCAGGAAAATAGTCAGTAAACCCCGTCATTGCGAGCCCTGGCGTAGAGCCTGTCCTGAGCGAAAGAGAAGGATGGCAATCTCATAGTGCGAAAAACCGAGATTGCTTTCCTTCGCGGAGTTTACCCTTGAGTGAAACGAAGGGCTCAGGACAGGCTCCGAGGAGTTTATCCTGAGCCTGTCGAAGGGATTCTCGCAATGACAAATGAAATAAACCAAATAAACTAAATTAACGAACAAACGATATTAACGAATTAAACGCTCAAAACGAGTTTTCATTCTAAACGAACATATTTAATTACACTGAGAAAAAAATGGGAAAATGTTATATTGATGGGAAACAATACACATTCAAAAAAGCCCCGACAGTTCTGGAAATCCTGAAAGCGACGAAAAAAGACTATAGAAGATTTTTCGTTTGTAAGAAAAATAACAGGCTCTGTAATTTACACCAAAAAGTCAGAAACGGGGACAGGATTACGGTTCTTGATATAACAATCAGGGAAGGGTATAAATCCTACCAGAACAGTCTTTCTTTTCTTCTTTCAGCAGTCGTTGACGAATGTTTCCCTAATAAGAAACTGATAATTGAACATTCCTTCTATGACGGTTTTTATTGTAAATTTAAGGAGAGACCGATAAGGAAGGTCGATGTTAACAAACTAACCACCTTAATGCAGAAAAAAATTAAAGAAAAAACACCCTTTCTAAAAATAAGAAAGAGTAAAAAGGAGGTTATGAAATATTTCATCAGTAAAGAGAAATTTAGAAAGGTCCAATTATTAAAGAATGAAAAAGGAAGAATGATAGACATTTATAAATGTGGCGATTATATTGATATAACATTTACGCCACTCGTTCCTGATACTTCATACCTGACCCTTTTTGCTCTCCACTTTTATAGACCTGGTTTTGTGCTGAGATTTCCACATCCCGAAAAAGGAGAAAAGATGCCTCCTTTCCGTGACCAGAAAAAACTCTTTTGTGTTTTTGAAGAATACGAAAGGTGGGGTGAAATACTCGGGGTTGCCGATATCGCTTCGTTGAATAATAGGATAGAGAAAGGCGAAATTTCCGATTTAATCAAAATTACAGAGGCACTGCATGAGAAGAAGATCGCACAGATAGCAGATGAGATTAAGCAGAAAGGCTCGAAACTAAAAATTGTTCTCATAGCAGGTCCATCTGCCTCAGGGAAAACCACTTTTTCAAAAAGGCTTGCTATTCAGTTAAGGGTAAACTGTTTAAGCCCTTTAACCATATCCATTGATAATTATTTTCATGAAAGGGCTCAAACTCCAAGATTACCCGATGGAACATTCGATTTCGAATCCATTAATGCCATTGATGTGAAATTGCTGAACAAGCATCTTATTTTACTACTTCGGGATAAGGAGGTGGAAATTCCAAAATTTGATTTTACTACGGGGAAAAGACTCGTAAGCAGAAGAATAAAAATGCATAAGAATCAAATTCTTCTGATTGAGGGCATTCATGGATTAAACGAAAAACTCACACACCAAATTCCGAAGGAAAATAAATTCAAGCTCTATATCAGTGCCCTCACTCAACTCAATATAGATAATGACCACAGGATTTCCACAAGGGATACCAGGATTCTGAGAAGGATGGTAAGAGATAATCTTTACAGAAAACATTCTGCTCGCGAAACATTCAGGTTATGGAAGAATGTAGAAAAAGAAGAAGGGAAAAACATCTTTCCATTCCAGGAAGAAGCGGATGTAATGTTTAATTCCGCTCTTGTATACGAACTTTCCGTCCTGAAAAAATTTGCAGTACCTCTACTGCGTGGTGTCACACCAGAACAGAAAGAATTCAGCAGTAGTGAGAGATTATTGAAATTTCTTTCTTTCTTTATAGAAATTTCTCCAACAGAGGTTCCACCAACCTCTATCTTGAGGGAATTCATTGGCGGCAGCAGCTTCCTTTACTGAGACATTGACAATGAAATGGTTGCTCAGCAAAACGGTTTTATTTTTGTTGACATAAATTCAATTTTATGATAATTTTATCCCGATGAAAATTTTGATGAGATACTACCTCGTTCTTATTCTGTTCTTATCTTTTTGCTCTTCTTGCGTGAAGAGACAGGAGATTCCTCTTTTTGAAGAGAAGGGTGAAACAATACCGGTTGTGGATTCACTCTATAATTACTCCAGGGGACTCTACAAAGAAGGCAAATATGCCGAAACAAGTAAACCCTTGAAAGAAATTATAGAAAAATACCCCACAAGTGAAAAGGTCGACGATGCTCTCAATCTTTTTCTTCTTTCAAAATATAAATTAAGGGACTACAGAGGAGTAATCTCTACTGCTCAGGGTATGGAAAAACTTTACAAGGGTAGGTCGGCTGAACCGGACATCCTTTACATCATTGCCCAATCCCTTGAAAAAATCAAAGATAACTATGAGGCAGCAAGAAATTATTTAGACATCATGAGTATCCGTTTCAAAACTCCATTTAAATCTAAGGCGGAAGAGAAAGTTAAAAAGTTAATTGAAACAAAACTGAATTTTGAAAAACTGAAAACCCTTGCTGAAAATTATGAAAAAACGACATTGGGGTGTTTTATACTTTACTACGCCGCTAAGAAAGGACTGGAAGAAGGAAAAGAGTACGGAGCAAGAAAAATCTACAACCATATGAAGAGGCTCTATCCCAGCAACAAATATACCCTGGAGGTAGCAAATCTCTTAAAAGAGGGGAAAACGGTCAAACCGGGAGGGACCATTGGTTTTCTTGCACCTTTAACAGGTGAATACAGTATTTTTGGAAAGAGGGTTAAACATGGCTTTGAACTCGCATTAAAAGGAAACAAGCTGAAAATAGTTGAAAAGGATACAAAAGGAAGCCCCTTTGAAGCAATTCAAGCGGTTATAGACCTTATAAAAAAAGAAGACGCCTTTGTTATTATCGGACCTGTCCTGAGTATGCCAATGATTGCAGCAGCGGGAATTGCAAATCTATTGAAAGTTCCGATAATATCACCAACAGCTACTGAAGAAGATATTTCCTCGATTGGACCTTATGTTTTTCAGTTAAATGTTGGGCTTGGTGCCCAGGCAAGAGAAATGGCAAGATATACAACAGGTACTCTTGGTTATTACAGGATTGCCATTCTCTATCCCGATGACGCTTACGGAAACAGTCTCGCAGAAATATTCTCTCATGAGGCAGCGAAGTATGGTGCCCAAATTGTAGCCAGACAAGGTTATCCTGAGGGAACAACGGATTTCAGAATCCAGATGAAGTTTATAAAGGACCAAAAACCTAAGGCGATTTATATCCCCTGTTATCCAAACGAAGCTATTATGATTGCTCCTGAATTAAAATATTATAGAATAAGAGCAAAGATTTTAGGTGCTGACGGATGGAATGACGAAACAGTTCCTCTTAAAGGAGAGAAATACGTGGAGGGTGCTATATTTACCGGTAATCCAGCAGTGGTTTATAAGAACACGAAAGAATTCAGAAATTTTAGAAAACTCTATTTTTCGCAATACAGGGCAGAGCCTTCGAGGGAATCTGCACTCGGATATGACACAGGAATACTTCTTTTGAAAGCAATTTCAAAAAGTGAAAAAGATACCAGATTATTAGCAAATGTCTTAAGGGATTTAGAACCTTTTGGCGGAGCATCCGGGATAGTCAATCCTCTTGGGGTTTTTGAGGGAACTGTCCCAATCTATACAATAAAAAACGGAGAAATCGTTAGATTAAAATAAGGAAAGGAGAAAAAATGGGAAAAAAGAAAAGGAAGAAAAAAATAGCAGAAGCAAAAAAACAGATAAAGAAAACCACAGTAACTGAGGAAATAGTTAGTTTCAATAAAAAGAATTATTCCTTGTTCGCTGCTGGAATTATCAGTATTATTCTCGGCTTTCTATCTCTTTCAAAGGGTTCGATTACTTTAGCACCCATCCTTCTTGTGCTCGGTTACGTAATTCTCATTCCTATCTCAATAATAATTAAATAGAGATTCAATGACGAAAAAATTACCTAAATTTTTCTTAAAAAATATTAAATTTTTTTCTTGACAAAATTTCAATTTTTTTATATGTTAAACCAACTTTAAGGTATATTAGATACGAAAGGAGGTTGATGAAAATGAAAATGGTTCCAAAGATAGACCTTGAAAAATGCATCGGTGATTCCGTCTGCGAGGCAATGTGCCCTGACGTCTTTGAGATGGCAGATGACGAAAAAGCACATGTAATCAATGCTGACGGTTGCGGTGATTTATGCGATTGCGAAGAAGCTGTAGACGCTTGCCCCACTGAGGCAATAATCCTGGAAGAAGTCGAAGAAGAATAATATTATATAACATATCTTTTTCCTTTAATCCTTCAGGCATAAACATTCCTGTCGAGCCCGAAGGATTAAAGGAAAGAAAAAACTTGACAAACCATCAATTAAGTGATAAAAATACCTTTAGTTATATGTAATGGTAAGATTTAACAGGAGATTATTTAAGAAAAAAACATATAGACCTTACAGTAAACCTCTTTGGTGGCTTCTTATACTATTATTTATTGTTCTTTCTCTTATCAAGTTTCTTCAAAGTTATGTGAAAAAATAATATGAGTTACAGAATTCTAAGCGGTTTTAGACCAACAGGCAGAATACATCTTGGAAACCTTTTTGGTGCACTAAAAAATTGGATTGAGTTACAGGAGAATAATGAATGTTTCTTTGAAGTTGCTGATTACCACGCCTTAACTACAAATTACAATAAGACCGATGAACTCAGAGGAGATATTATAGAGATGGTAATTGACTGGATTGTATGTGGGCTTGACCCTGAAAAATCTGTAATTTTTGTGCAGTCTGATGTCAAAGAACATATAGAACTTTTTATCCTGCTATCTATGATAACTCCCCTCCCCTGGCTGGAGAGAAATCCTACACTTAAGGAACAACTGAAAGAACTCAATATAAGAACAATCCATTTTGGACATCTTGGTTATCCTGTTCTACAGGCAGCAGATATTCTTATATATAAATCTACTGCTGTTCCAGTTGGAGAAGATCAACTTCCTCATATTGAATTCACAAGGGAATTAGCCAGAAAATTTAATAATCTATATGGTGAAGTTTTTCCTGAACCCATCTCACTTCTAACTAATTTTGCAAGGGTTCCGGGTCCTGATGGAAAAAGAATGCAAAAATCACTGAATAATACTATTTTTGTAAGCGAAGAGCCTGAAAAAATAATTAAGAAGGTAAATCAGGCATTCACTGACCCAAAGAAAATCCGCAAAGACGATAAAGGACACCCTGAAAATTGTGTGATTTTTGCCTACCATGAAGCCCTTAACTCAAAAGATAGAGAGCAAAGAGAAAAAGACTGTAAAGATGGTAAAATCGGTTGTGTTCAATGCAAGAAAGATTGTTCATCTCTGATGATAGAATATCTTTCTCCTTACCGAGAGAAGAGAAAGGAGCTAAAAAAAAACGAAGGATATGTCAGAAATGTTCTTAAAGAAGGAGCGAAAAAGGCTTGTGAGGAAACAAAAAAGACCATTAGTGACGTTAGGGAACATATGAAACTATGGTAAATAACCAAAAGGAGGTGTTTCAATGGTTAAACTAAGATTCAATTTTATGGATGTTTTTTCTGCTGCCAGACTCGGTTTTAACGGCAAAAAAATCCAGATAGGCACGATTGGAGTGTTCTTTGGCTTTGTTGTCTACAGTTTAGTTTCTTACGGAGCATTCTTGGCAAGCAAATGGAACTGGCTTGAAGTATGGAGAACTTTCAAATACCTGCCCGTTCCCTATCCATTCCATACTGTTCATTTTAATATTTGGGGATGGATCATCTGGGCGATTGGGCTCGTAGTCGTCTTCTGGATACTTTCAGTCACACTCACTGCTATCTCAAAAACAACCTATGAACAGTTGAAAGGCGATGAATTTTACGAGGTAAGGGAGGCATTCAAGTTTGGTCTTAAGTACTGGAAAGGTTCTTTCCTCGCACCAATAACCCTTATAATCTTCATTGCCATAATTGTAATTATGGGAATCCTGTGGGGAGTGTCAATTGGTAGAATCCCACATTTCGGTCAAGCAATAACCGGTTTATTTTCTCCTTTCCTTTTTGCTGCTGCTCTCTTCATTATCTACCTTGCTGTAATTTTCTTTGTCTCGCTAATTATTTCTCCTGCTGTAGTTGCAACAACAAAGAGTGATACATTTGACACACTTTTTGAGAATTTCAGCATAATAAATAGTCAAACATGGCGATTTGTTCTCTGGGAGTGGATACTGAAGGTAACAACCTGTATAGGTACTTTCATTTTTGGCTTCTTTTTGAAGAACTCTCTTACAGTAATGCATAGCGCACTTGCAATCTTTCAGGGACCCAGGCAATATATCGAAGTAGTCTGGAATAATGCAAGATGGTTCCTCCCTCCTTTACCAGCATTTCCCATTACACAGATAGAGGATTTCTTTGCAAGATTTCTCCCCGTAATTTTTCAACAGCATACTTTTATATCAGGAGATGTTGCTAACAACCTGGGTGGTTTCTTTCTCGGGATATTCTTTTATATCCTTGGTTTCCTTGTGATTGGTTTCGCACTCTCTATGTGGTCAGCAGGACAGACGGTTATCTATATAGTCCTCGTTAAATTGAAAGATGAGAAGAACCTCCTCGAACAAAAAGAGGAACTTTTTGAAGAAGAATTTGAGGAAGAGAAACCTGAGGTAAAAGTCGAAAAGCCAGTTGGAGAAAAGGAGGAAAAGCCAAAAAGAAAGAGGACAAGAAAGAAAAAGAAAGAAGAGGAATAAGTATTGAACCCAAAAAAGGGGGGCAGATTGCCCCCCTCTTTTGGTATCGGTAACGGTTAGGGTAACGAAGCTCGTATCGTAGAGTGTCAGTCGGTAACGGACATATGTGAGCAATAGGCTGATTTCAAAAGACGAAAAACGTAACCGTAAGACGATACGGGCATCGTAACCGTAAAACAGTAAACGAGATTATAATATTTATGTGATGTATTTCTTATGGTGGAAATCTGACTGGATAAGTCTGCTTCATCTCTACTGGTTTACCATTCTTCGTCCCGGGAATCCATAAGGTTGCCCTTGCAGCACCAAGTGCGGCTGCATCACAAACAGGATTTCCAAAAGTTTTCACGATCTTAGCTTTTTTTACCTTTCCATCTACACCAATAAGTACCTGCACAAAAACATTCCCTTCAGCACCAACCTTCTTTGCCGCTTCAGGATATTCAGGAATAACGAGCCTTTTTATCTTCGGTAGTGTTGGCAGAATCTCGGGTTCAGGTTCCTTCACAACCTCTGTTGTTTCTTTCTTTTCAGGTTTTGGTTCTAGTATTGGCTCCTTTTTTTCTTCAACCACTTTCTTTTCTGGTTCTGGTATCGCTTCCTTCGCCGCCGCCTCCTTTGCCTTCTTTTCAAGAAGGTCTTCTGGATTAACTATAGGTTTTTCTGGTTCTGGTTTTTCTTCAATGATTTCTTCCTCTTCTTCTTTTGCTCCAAGAGATGTAACATCTATTGTTTTTCTCAGAGAGCTGGGAATCCAATAATGTTCCAGATTGGCAAGTATGAATCTTGTGTCATTCTCCTCAATTCCATTCACACGCCTGCTTGCCGCTGAGATCTCCTGCGGGTAGAAAAGAAATGTATTGGGAATATCCTCTGCGATAATCTTCTGAAACGCTGCCCATATCTTTTTTGTCTCCCTTCTATCCAATGTTAAAAGTCCTCTATCTATCATTGTATCAATTTTTGGGTTTTTATAAGAAACAAGATTAAACTTTCCTTTATCGGGGTCTGAATTCCAGACCATTGTAGGGTCAATCCTTTCCTTGATACTCCATCCAAGGATGAAAGCATCAAAATCCCCTGACACAAGGCGACTGATGAAGGTCGGCGTGTCAAGAAATTCTGTTCTAACCAGCACACCAACCTTGCCGAGCTCAGCTTCAACAAATTTTGCAATTTGAACCCTTATTGGATTTTCCTTGTTTGTAATGAGGGTAAAACTTAAAGGGCTGTTACCTTTTCTTCTTATTTTTGCTTTCTCCTGTAACTTCCAGCCCATCTCATCAAACAGTTTTGCAGCTTCTTCAGGGTTGTAAGAGAAAGTTGTCAGTCCTTCATCATAAGCCCAGGATGTCGGAGGTATAGGACCCCTTGCAACATCTGCAAGGTTTAAAAGCACATCCTTTACAAGATTCTCCCTGCTAACTGCATAAGTGAGGGCAAGTCTCATCTTCTTTTCGGCAAAAAGTGATTTCTCAAGATTCCAACCAATGTATGTATATGTGTGACCGGGTTTAATAATAAGATTAATATCTTTTTTATCTTTAATCCTCTCATAGAGTGAAGGTGTAACATCCGTAACAATATCTACATTCCCTTCGAGGAGTTCCATTGCAAGTTCCTCCTCACCTGGAGCAAACCAGAAAACAAGTTTATCAAGGGGTGGTTTTCCTTTATAGTACCTATCATTTGCAACAAGCTCCATTGATTTTCTGCTCTCCCATTTTTTGAGTTTGTAAGGACCATTTCCTACAGGTGAAGTATTAAATGAAGCATTTCTTACATCTTTCACATCTTTGAGAATATGCATTGGTAGAGGAGTAATACCCGAATCAAGTAATTCATCTGCATATGCCCTCTTAAAGTAAAAACAAATCCTGTAAGAATTAATTACTTTTACACTGTCGATAAATCTAACAGAAGCAGCGAGTGGAGAACCCACATCGGGGCTTTTTATTAAATCAAAGGTAAACTTAACATCCTCAGCCGTCACAGGTTTTCCGTCCGACCATTTCACACCCCTTCTCAGGTAGTATGTAATCGACTTGAAATCTTCAGAATATTCCCAGCTTGTAGCAAGTTGTGGTACAACTTTTCCTTCTGCATTTCTACCGTGTAGGGATAGAAATAGAAGATTTTCAACACCTATACTTTTTCCAAATGGAGGATAAATAGGGTTAAGTGTTGTAGGTTCGTTTATGGTTCCTATGATAATTCCTCCTCCTCTCTCTCCTGTAAAAACTTCTTTATCCCCTTTCTGACAGGAAATGAGAAACAAAAGGATAATAAATAGAGTTAATTTTAACTTTTTCATAAACACCTCCTGTTTTTTCTATATTAACTTTTTTCTCTTAAATTGTCAAGATTTTTCTTGACAAATAAAAAAACTTTTGGTATTAATGTTAAAATTCGAATAAAAGGCTTAAGGGAAACCGGTGAGAGTCCGGTACGCCCCCCGCCACTGTAATCGGGGACGAAAGAAGCAAAGAACCACTGTTTAGTACTTAATACATAGGTGCTGGATGGGAAGGAGCTTTAAGTAGGTTGATCCGTAAGTCAGGAGACCTGGCCGTATATAAGTCCTTCGGGGTGAGAGGCAAATTTTCGCTTACCAGCCCCGGCTGGTATTTTTATTTTTAACACCAGATATGAAAAAAAATAACTATAACTAACAATTCCTAAAGTATGAAAGGAGGACCTATGAATTCATTATTATTTGTAATCGTTAGTCTCTTTCCTCTCTCTCAAGTTGAGAGTGCGGATATTCCTCATTACTGGCTTCCTGAAATTGTTATAACTGCCAAAAGGATTAGAGAACCATTGAGTG
>SOKM01000122.1 GCA_004375785.1 Candidatus Cloacimonadota bacterium
TTGTTATTGAAACGCTTCTTGGCGGTTAGAAACCTGTAATTGATAATCTTTCTAAGGTGAAGGCAGTCGGTCATATGGTTGTTCACGGGGGTTATAAATTTGTGAAATCCAGACTTATTACGCAAAAAGAGCTTGAAACCTTTGAGGAATTAAAAGACCTTGCACCGCTTCACAATCCGCCCAATATTACCGGAATAAAAGCAGCAATGGAACTTATGCCTGATATTCCTCATATCGCAGTAATGGATACAGCGTTCCTTCAAACCATGCCAAAGAAGGCTTACATATATGCAATTCCCTACGAATGGTATGAAAAATACAAAATAAGGAGATACGGTTTCCATGGAACCTCACACCTCTATGTTTCAAGAAGGGCTGCTGTGCTCTTGAAAAAAAAGAAGAACGCAGTCAATCTAATAACCTGCCACATTGGTAATGGTGTAAGTTTTACTGCAATCAGAAAAGGCGTAGCGGTTGACCACTCTATGGGCTTTACACCTCTCGAGGGACTTGTTATGGGAACACGTTCTGGTGATATTGACCCCGCGATTATAAGTTATATATCTGAAAAAGAAGGTTTTACAGCAACAAGAATAGTATCAGTTCTTAACAGGAAAAGTGGAATATTAGGAATAACTGGAAAATATACTGACAGAAGAGACGTAATAGAAGCGATAAAAAAGGGGGACGCTAGGGCTAAACTTGCTTTTAATATAGAAGCATACAGAGTAAAAAAGTATATTGGAGCGTATATGGCTGTGCTTGGAAATGTTGATGCAATTGTTTTTACTGCAGGTGCAGGAGAAAAGTCCTATGAACTCAGGGAAGAAGCACTAAGAGGGCTTGAGTGCTTTGGGATAGAAATCGATAAAAGAAAGAACCGAAGCGCTGTGGGCAGAAAACACGAATCCCTAATTTCAAATGAAAAATCGAAAGTGAAAATTTTTGTTATACCTACAGACGAAGAGATTGTTTTTACTGAGGATGTAGTCGCAATTCTAAAAGGTGAATACTCAGACCCGCAGACATACAGTTATTCGTTTGAGCAATCATCATATACAAAGTGTGATAAAAAGTCAACATAGGGTAAGGAGGTCAAATGAACCGAATTGTCGATAAGAAAAAACTTGCAGAAGGAATTAACCTTTTTGAAATAGAAACACCTTTAATTGCAAGGAAAAGAAACCCAGGGCAGTTCGTTATTATAAGGATTGATGAGAAGGGTGAAAGAATCCCTCTTACAATCGCAGATGTAAATATCAAAAAAGGCACAATAACAATCATCGTCCAGGTTGTTGGTAAGACTACTGAGCATCTTGGAACATTAAATAAGGGTGATTGCCTGCTCGATGTTGTCGGGCCTCTTGGTCAGCCAACCCAAATAGAGAAATTCGGAACAGTCGCTGCTATAGGAGGCGGGGTGGGTCAGGCGGTTTGCTACCCCATAGCGATGGGAATGAAAGATGCGGGTAATTATCTAATATCGATAATTGGTGCAAGAACAAAAGACCTGGTTATTCTGGAAGATGAAACAAAGAAATTTACAGATGAATTATACATTACAACCGATGATGGTTCCTATGGGAGAAAGGGATTTGTGACAGATCTGTTAAAAGAACTTTTAGATGGGGGGGAAAAGATAGACCTTGTTCTTGCTTCAGGCCCAGCAATTATGATGAAATTTGTTTCTCTAATGACAAAGGAATATGGGATAAAAACAATCGTGAGTCTTAATTCTATTATGGTAGACGGAACAGGGATGTGCGGTGTCTGCAGGGTGGAAGTGAGAGGTAAAACAAAATTTGCCTGTGTTGACGGACCAGAATTTGATGGTCACGAAGTGAATTATGACCTTCTTATGAAAAGGCTTGCAACATATAAGGAGGAAGAAAAACTTGCGTATGACAGATACCTGAAAAAGATAGTAGGCAGTAAGGAGTAGGTAGCCGCACCCTTTAGGGTGCGTAAAAGACAGAAACGGAGAATGGGAGAAGCGGAGAAAACATAGTAAGGAAAAGAAAGGTTAAGAATGAAGAAGAGGAGAAAGAAAAAGAAAAAAGCAAGACCACCAAGGCAGGATATGCCGAGACAGAATCCAAAGGAAAGGATAAATAACTTTAACGAGGTTGCACTTGGCTACCCAGAAGAAGCAGCGGTTCTTGAAGCAAACAGATGTATTGGCTGTCCAAAACCCAAATGTATTGATGGTTGTCCTGTTCTTGTAGATATTCCAGGATTTATCAAACTTGTGCAGGAAAGAAAGTTTGTAGAAGCATCAAAGAAAATAAAGGAAACGAATGTGCTTCCTGCTATCTGTGGTAGAGTCTGTCCGCAGGAAACTCAGTGTGAAATCGTATGTGTTCTCAGTAAAATAGATAAGCCTGTCGCTATAGGAAGGCTTGAAAGATTTGTTGCTGATTACGAGTCTGCTGCGGGAGAAATAGAGATTCCAACCAAACCTGTACCAAAAGGGAAAAAGGTAGGGGTTGTTGGTTCGGGGCCCGCGGGATTAACCGTTGCCGGCGAACTTGCAAAAATGGGTTATGGAGTAACCATCTTTGAAGCATTGCATAAACCGGGTGGTGTTCTCGTCTATGGAATTCCCGAATTCAGGCTTCCAAAGGCAATCGTGGCAAGAGAGGTTGATTTTGTCGAAAAATTGGGTGTAGAATTAAAAATAAATTTCGTCGTTGGAAGAACTGCAACTGTCGAGGAACTATTTGCGCAGGGCTATAGTGCTATTTTTCTTGGACTCGGTGCTGGGTTACCATGGTTTCTGAACCTTCCGGGCATAAACCTTATTGGTATCTACTCGGCAAATGAATTTCTTACAAGAAGCAATCTGATGAAAGCATATCTTTTCCCTGAATATGATACGCCTCTCCAGGTTGGTAAAAAGGTAGTGGTGATTGGTGGCGGGAATGTTGCAATGGATGCAGTAAGAACGTCATTAAGACTTGGTGCAGAGGAAACACACATAATCTATAGAAGGTCAAGAAAGGAACTACCTGCACGGGAAGAGGAGATAGAAAATGCGGAAGCAGAAGGTGTAATCTTCGATTTTCTCGTCAATCCTGTCGAATTTCTCGGAGACGAACAAGGAAGAATCAGGGCAATGAAACTTATTAGAATGGAACTCGGAGAACCAGACGAAAGTGGGAGAAGAAGGCCCATTTCTGTTGAAGGAAGTGATTTTGAATATGAATGTGATACCGCTGTTATTGCAATCGGACAGGGTCCAAACCCTCTTGCATTAAGCACTATGAAAGACCTGAAACTTAACAAATGGGGTTATATAGAAGCAGATATGGAGACTGGCAAAACCTCCATGAAAGGTGTCTTTGCAGGCGGAGATATTGTTACAGGAGAAGCAACCGTAATCGAGGCAATGGGATTCGGAAGAATAGCCTCAATCGCAATCGACAAATACTTAACCACTGGAAAATGGTAACAGGTAAGAATAGAATTGCTGGTAGCCGCAACCTTTAGGTTGCGTAACTTACTCTATTTGTGGTAGTTAAGCTCGCAGGCTAAAGCCTGCGCCTACCTAAAAACGGTATTTTGGCACAG
>SOKM01000294.1 GCA_004375785.1 Candidatus Cloacimonadota bacterium
ATTCCCACTCTATAGTGGCGGGTGGTTTTGAACTTATATCGTAGACAACCCTGTTGACACCGGGAACTTCATTGATGATTCTATTACAGACTCTTGTCAGAAAGCGCTTGGAGAACGGAAACCAGTCTGCAGTCATCCCGTCTTCGCTTGTAACGGCTCTGAGGGCAATAACATTTTCGTATGTTCTCCTGTCACCCATCACTCCAACAGTTTTCACAGGAAGGAACACACAGAATGCCTGCCAGATTTTTTTATAGAGTCCGCTCCTTTTGATTTCTTCAATAAATATACTGTCTGATTCCCTCAGAATCTTCAATCTTTTTTTCGTAATCTCCCCTGTAATCCTTACCCCAAGTCCTGGGCCAGGAAATGGATGCCTTGTGATGATATGGGCAGGGAGACCGAGTAACTTTCCCACTTTCCTTACCTCATCCTTGAAAAGGTCCTTTAAGGGTTCTATAAGTTTGAGATGCATGTTCTGTGGTAAGCCACCTACATTGTGGTGGCTTTTTATAACAGAAGATGGACCTTTTACAGGCATACTTTCTATTCTATCGGGGTATAATGTACCCTGAGCAAGAAACCTAATTCCTTTTATCTTTTTCGCTTCTCTTTCAAAGACCTTGATGAAGGTGTTACCTATTATTTTCCTTTTTCTTTCAGGGTTCTTAACTCCTTTTAACGCACTTAAGAATTCTTTTTCTGCATCCACATATACAAAATTATCGCTAAAGAGCTTTTTGAAGTTTTTTAGAACGAAAAGAACCTCACCTTTTCTCAGAAGGCCATTATTTATGAAAACAACAAAAACCCTTTTTCCAATCGATTGTTTTGTTAAAATTGATGTCACGGTTGAATCCACTCCTCCAGAGAGTCCCAGGATTACTTTCCCTTTTCTAACTCTTTTTTGTATCCCTCTCCTGCTTGCCGCAATAAAAGATTCCATATTCCAATCCTCTCTGCATCTGCAAATTAAAAAAAGGAAATTTGAGAATATCCTATCACCATTCTTTGTATGTGTAACCTCCGGATGGAACTGAAGACCGTATATCGGTAAACTTTTATGTTTCACAACTGCAAACCTTGTGTTTTCTGTATGCGCTAAAGAGAGAAAATCTGGAGGCAACTTAAGAACCTTATCACTGTGACTCATCCAGACCCGTGATCTCTTTGGAATGCCCCGAAGGAGTTTATCTTTTTTATCTATGAAAACCTCTGCATAGCCGTATTCCCTCTCTTTCGCACCTTCTACATTTCCACCTGAAACATAAGAGAGCATTTGATGTCCATAACATATCCCGAGCAGAGGGATGCCAAGTTTTAGAATACTTTTATCGACAAAGGGTGCGCCTTTTTCATAAATACTGTGAGGCCCACCAGAAAGGATAATCCCCTTAAGACCATCTTTTTTTATATCTTTCAATCGAGCAGAAAAAGGGAGAATTTCGCTGTAAACTGAATGTGCCCTCACCCTGCGCGCAATCAACTGAGTATATTGAGAGCCAAAGTCGAGGATGACAATTTTTTCTCTCCCAATATTCATTGAAATGTTTGTTTTTTTAAGATCTCCTCTGCTTTCTTCCCTACCTTTTGGTCTTTAAGTTTTGCCACTCTTGAAAGGATTCTTCTTGAACTTACAGTATCTATTTTGTTTAGTCCATCTACTGCCAATAGTCTTATTTTATCGTCATATCTATATCTTCCTAAAAGATTTCTATTAAAAATCACCTTTCTGAGTATGTCTATTGTATCATTCCCGCCTATGGAGCATAAGATCGAGATCACTCTTTGCTGAATTTCGATGACTGCTTCCTTTTTCAGGAAGGACTGTTTTTCAAGGAGGTCCTTCAGGGCAAAAACAGACATCTCCGTTCCCACTTCTCTTAAAGAAGTGAGCGCCCTTTTCACAACCTCGTTGTTCTGGTCGTTCAGTCCTTCCAAAAGATGTATCTCGCTTTCCTCGGATTTTATCTTGCTTAGTGATGTCATTACCTCTGTTCTTACTTTTGGCTCTTTATCCTTCAGCAGATTAGAAAGGAGACCGAAAGATTTTTCGCCTCCAATCTCTCCGAGGATAATGGCGATGTTTCTTCTCACAAACCATTTGGAGTCGTCTACATATTTCTTGAGAAAAATTTCGTAATCGGGAACAATCTTTGCTGTGTCAATCAGAAGTGAGATTATTCTTACCCTTGTCATTTTGTCCTCTATGGTTTTCATAGAGTGAAGAAGTAGTGGAAAGACTTCAGCCCCTTTCTTTACGAGTTCAGTTTGAATTATACCGAAGGCAACATCCCTATCAATTGCATATATCAGATGTTTCAAAGCCTTTTCATCGCCAATACTCGAAAGTGCCTCCACAACAATATGTAATTTTTCTGATTCTTCAAGCGTTGTTAGATAATTATTCAGGATATCATCGATAGCCTCTGTTATCGTCCGTTTACCCTCTTTTCTCAACTTTATCGCCATCATTGAAAGAGCTTTTACAATTGCTTTAAAAATTACCTGTTCAGTTTCCTTGCCGAGTCTATTAGAAAATGCAATTATTATCAACTTCAGAAGGTCAATCCTTCCAAAAACAAGAAGTTTATCCGTTGCCTCAACAAGTGATTTAACAATATGAGCTCTTGTCGCTGATTTTTTGCTATTTAACGATTCAATAAGTGATTTCAGCAATTCTTCAATATCTACATTTTTCTGAATCAGGGTTTTCAAGCTCACAAGGGTTTCGGTGTCTATATTTGTCTTCATAAGATCTTCTTCAATAATGTTAACCAATTCCTTTTTTGTTTTTCCTCCGGACATATAATCAAGAATAGAAGGATTAACCCCTGCTTTCTTGAAACTGTTTCTTAAAGCAGGTATTAATTCTTCTTTTCTCTTACTTTTATCTACAAAATTTGTAAGGAATGAATCTATATTTGTTATTCTACTCTCTCCTGATTGGCCTTCTTCACCTGTTATTACTATTGTTTCAGACATTTTCTTAGTTTCTTTTGCAATAAGGTCACCTAATTCTTCAGAAGTTATATTGTCAACAACATTATTCACCACTTCTTCCCAATATGGTATTTCTGGTTTGGAGAAAAGTAGCTCACTCTGCATCTCAGGACCGAGAACAAGAATTAGCTTGGATACTGTTTCGGTGTAAGTATTTATGTCAGTCTTCCCGTACTTATTGAAAAGTCTCTCTGTAATATTTCCTACTGCTTCTTTTATTCTTCCACCCCATCCTGGAGATCCCTTTTCATCCTTCAATGTTTCTTCCATAAGTTGTGAGAATTCACTCGGGTTACTCCCTATCTTTCGAATAAAATCATCTGAGTTTGAAATAAGGGATAATAAATCTTTCCATTCAATCCCCGTATCTTTACGATCATCTATTTTTCCATAGGATATACCGCCTACAGTTATATGTTGTAGATTTCTATTAGAAACAACCTTTTTTAATCCACCTTTCTTTTCAATATCTTCTGGTTCAAAGGAAAGAATTTCAATCAGGCTAATGAATTCATCCATATCCACACCTTTAATGAATGTAATTTTGCCGATCTTCCTTTTTCCGAGTGTTGTAAGAAATCTTTCTACAATCAGTTTGTTTGCTATCTTAGCAGGTTTATCATTTATAAGAAGAACATTACCAGCAAGCGCGAAGGAAAAGTAATCATTCTCCCCGAGTGCTTCTTTAAGTTTTCCGAAGGAGTCAGAAATAAGCCTTTGCAAAATAGGATGTGAAGCTGGGTAGAGTTTCAGGTTTCGTGAAGCAGTTGTAATCCTTCCCATTATTGTCTGAGCCACTTGAGACAATTTTCTCATATCTTCCTGAGGGGATTCCTTTAACATAACATCTCCTTTTTAGTAAGTCCCTTTCAATAATTGTATGGTCTTTTTTCTGTCCTTTGTATGAAATATTGTAGTGCCAGCGATGAGTGTATTTACTCCGCTTTGAATGAGTTTCTGAGCGTTCTCTAATGTTACGCCACCGTCCACCTCAATGTCAAAGTTGAGACTTTTCTCTTCTTTCATCTCTTTGTAGTGTTTTATTTTTTCGCAGCTTGTTTCAATAAAATGTTGACCGCCAAATCCAGGGTTGACACTCATCACGAGTATAGAATCAACAAGATTCAAAAAACCATCGAGAGATTCAATCGGTGTTTCAGGATTAAGGGAAAGCCCGGCTTTGCTCCCAAGTAATTTTATCTTTTTGATGAGTGGGATAGGATTCTTTTTTACCTCTATATGGAAAGTTATTTTATCCGCTCCGCTTTCTATGAATTGAGGTGTGTATTTCTCAGGGTCTGTAATCATCAGGTGGACATCGAGAGGGAGTTTAGTGAGTTTCCGTATAGCCCTTACAATTACAGGTCCAAAAGTAATATTTGGCACATAATGTCCATCCATTACATCGAGATGTAGAAGGTCCGCACCCCCCTTTTCCACATCCCTTATCTCCTCCTCTAACCTTGAAAAATCACAAGCCAATAGAGAAGGCGCTATTTTTATCATAGATTACATAATATCACAAATTTCAAAAATGTCAACAGGTTTGTAATCCTTTACCCCGTCTATTCTACATCCGCTACTTTACACTTTTTAATAATCCTTTTTACATCCTCTTTTTTGCAGAGGGCTGTGCCGGGGGTAAGTGCCGTTGCTGTTCCGCAGGCAATCGCCATTTTCAGGCAATCACCAGGAGACATCTTTTTTTCGTAAGCATAGATAAACCCTGCTACAGATGCATCGCCCGCTCCTATACTGCTCTTCACCTTAACCTCTGGTGGCGTGGCTTTAAGAGAAGCATCATCGGACAGCAGCAACATTCCCTCTTCCGCCATGGATATAAGAACAAATTTGATTCCTTTTGCAACAAGTTTCTTACCAAAAGATATTATCTCTTTATTGTTTCTGAACTTTTTACCCTTTAGTCTTTCCAGTTCGAAAAGATTCGGTTTTATGGCAAAAGGAACAGCTTCAATTCCCTTTTTAAGTGGTATTCCATCCGAATCGAGAAAAACCTTTACCCCCCTATCTCTCATAAGATGGATAAACTGTGCGTAAATATTATCTGATAATCCAGGTGGTAATGAACCACTCATAACGAACCAGGAAGGAGATGGCTGCAGGTTCTTTACTTTGTTATAAAGCACAGCAAGTTCTGAGGGGGAAATCCTGGGACCCTTTGCATGTAGAGATGTTCTTTTTCCTCCCCGTTCTTTCTCTATAAAGACATTGATTCTTGTCTCCTCGGCAATCTTTACAAAGTCACAGTTGATTCCTTCGTTGAGCAATCTACCTTCAAGTTCCATGCCGTCGTATCCACCAACAAAACCAAGTGCTATACTTTCATGTCCGAGCTCATTCAATACCCTTGATACATCAATACCCTTACCTCCTGCAAATCGTAATTCTTTTTTGACTCTATTTGCATCTTCAAATTTTAGATGTTCAACAATCAATGTTCTATCGAGAGCAGGATTGAGTGTCAGCGTATATATCATCAGTTTAGTCTATTTAGTTTGTTTAGTTTATTTAGTCTGTTTGGTTTATTTAGTCTGTTTGGTTTATTTAGTCTGTTTGGTTTATTTAGTCTATTTATACCTACATCTTACATCGTACATCCCTTATTTTCTTTCTTCAACTCACCATCCATCTTTCAGCTTTTCTCCGATTCACCGTTTCTCCGTTTCCCAAGACCTCTGGCTACTCTGGGCTGCCGAGTAGATATTTTATCTGTTTTTTCACATACCCCTTACAGAAGCGCGAAGAAAGAGCCTTTTTAATTGCATACTCTTTTGCTTCTTTCTCCCCGCGTGTCTGAGCAATAATTGCTTTCCTGTAGTAGAGCCTGGGAAGTTTTCTCCGGGATGTAACAGAGTTTTCCTTCTTGCCTTCTTCTCTTTCCAGTGCTGCATTTATTTTTTGAAACGCTTCTTCAAAACGGCTCTTTCTGTATAAGAGCCACGCCAGGGTTTCCATGTTTTCATAAGCAAGGGATGAATCTCTGTTGCAGGAATAAGCAAAAAGGGTATCTGCCATTTCAATGTTTTCATTCATATCAGCATAGGTGTCGGCGAGTAGTATGTTTGCGATGAGATTATCGGGCTCTATTTCAATCGTCTTTTCATACAATAGAGCAGCGGCTCTAAACTTTCCCTCTTCTCTTGCCATCTTTGCAGATTCTAAAAGGAAAAGAGTTTTATTTATTGCTTTCTTTTCGTATCCTTTAAGGAGACTTTTTGCTTTTTTATAGTTTCCCAGAGCAGTATAACAGTCCACCATTCTATAAAAATAACTTTCCTTTTCTGAAAGCGTAAATGCCTTTTTGAAAGAGGATGCAGCATCCTTAAATTTCTCCCTTTCAGAGTATACTTCTCCTAACCTGTAGAATGCTGCGTAAAATAATGGGTCGGTTTTTACTGCATTGTCAAAAGCGAATGAAGATAGCTTCCATCTCGTGTCTTTGTAAAGCAGCATTCCTTTCTCAAAGAAGAGAATCCCAGTAAATGCACTATCTTCTATTTTTTTATTGATTGCAATATTTAGTGAGATAAGTGCAGAACCCACACTGTCTTGTCTTTCGAATTCTTTTGCCTTCTGTAAATGTTTGAAGCATTCAAGGTAATTTTCTCCTCTTTCTTTAAGCATATCTTCCGTGGTATCTTCCTTCACTATCTCAAAACCTTCACTTGTAAAATATCTTTTTATACCCTTTTCAGTTTCAACAAGGAGGCCGATAGTATCTCTCTCTTCGAGCCTTTTGATAGTTCCTCCACCGGAAAGAAATCTGTACCATAAGAGCCCCGTGACCGTATTCTCAACATCTCCTCCCCAGGGGGGAGATTGGTCGTTAAATTCTTCTGTTGACAATGCAAATACCACTGGTTTTTCTCCCATTCTCACATTCACTCCACTACAGATTAACTCCCGTTCACCGTTTGCCAAATTAAAGAGCATTATATTGTTTATCCTTCCAGTATGCCAGAGATTTGAAACAGCGCCCTTTTGAATCTTTGTTGAAAGAATACAATCCATACTATCATCTGTAACTGCAAGGATTATAAAATCGAGAAGTCTGTCATCATCAATATCAAGGTACCTAACATCGTAAATCGTCCACAGGGAAGAACCTTCAGGGTAGATTGACCGCATTCCTATTCCTCTTGTAAAGAGCACCCCCCCATTTTCATTGAGAATGTATAGTTTTGCGTTATCCTTGCCACCTGTCTTTTCACCCTTTTCATCGGTTAATAAAGATCCTGTCCCAATAATTACTTCTTTTCTACCATCCATATCTATATCGATTGCCTTAGAATAAGATATATCAGAACCGACCTTAAACCTCCAGAGTACCTTCCCATTATTATCAAGTGTTTCAGCAACATTTTTGTTAATGGAAAGGGTTGCTATCTTAAAAGGGTGGAGCATCCTGATGAACTTCGGTAAGAAAATGATTAAGAGCAATATAAGAATTATTGAAACGCCAGCGACCGCTGAATTCCTTTTTGAAAGAATCCTTCGCTTTTTCTTTTTACCCCGTAAGAGTTCAACGGTTTTAGGGGGGGGGGCTACGTTTTCTTCGCTTACTGTTATCTCCTCTGATATTTCCCTCTTTTTAGTTTGCATATCTTCTTTGCATATACTCAGTTCTTCAAGAAAGTCATTCAGCGAGATAAATCTTTTTGGTGGGTCGATATTAAGCAATCTTTCAGTAATGTATCTCAGAGAGTAAGGTATTCCTATTTTGAAATCTGACAGTTCATATGAATCACTCTCGAATGGATAGACTTGATTGAGCATTTCAAAGAGTATAACCCCTATGGTGAAAAGGTCGCTCTTTTCGTCAGCTATGTTTTTACTAATCTGTTCAGGAGAGAGGTATCGCGGATTTAATATCTCAGGTTTCTCTGTTTTTCTGAAGAATTTTTCTACTATTGGAAAGAGAGGGTGAATAATTGTTATATTTTTTTCATTATCAACAATTATATTCTCAGGCTCGACCCCGAGCCCGTATATCCCTATCGAGTGAAATTTCTGCATCGCCCTGGTGATTGAGAAAATTAATAATATCGAATCAAGTAAACCCAGAGGTTCTTTTCTTTTTATGAAATGTCTTAAATGCTCCCCAATCTTTAACTCTTCAAGCAGTAATATTCTAGTCCCCTTCTTTTTCACATCAATTATCCCTGCGATGTCATTATATTTCTTTTTTGCAAAAACCTTTACTGTTTCGATAAAATCCCTTTTTGCTTTTTCTTCAGTAGTGATATAGGGGATAATCTCGTTAAGGAAAATTTCTCTATCTCCCCATTTTGCTCTATAGATATAGAGCGGTGGTCTTTTCTCGATCAGATTTTCCCTTACCAATTTTTTTTCTTCCAATTCTTTTCTCCTACCTCTTTATTGTTTCAAAAAACGCTCTGACTTTTTCTATCGCTTGAGATGGAATGGGTTTATTGTCCTGCTGCACTCTCAGGATAACAACAGTTACATCCCTTCTTTCAATCTTGCTTAAAGTTACTTCATAGTTATGAAGTAGTTCTAAAACACTGGATAGAAGTTTCATCTTTGATGAATAAACCAGTACTAAAATTGTTGAGCTGGGAATGTCTTTGTCCTCGAATTTCAAATGAAATTCCTTCTCCATTATCACATATTCTTCTCGTTTCTTTTCATATACCTCAAGTCCCTTCATACCTAATTTAATCTGCTCCGCAATCTCTTCTGGTTCCGCACCAATCCTGTAAAAGTCATCGAGTCTATAATAAAACTCTCTGACAAAATTTTCCGGATATGCATTGAGCATCTTTTTAACTTTTTTTAACTTACCAACTTCAAGCTTTCTCATCCCTTCGTCAAAATCCCTGAATTTCCCGATGACCTCCTTCACACACTTTCTTATTATCCTGTAAACATCCTCTATGTTTGGAAACATTTCAAGGTCTGCTTCTATATCAATAATATCCACCTCTACATCGCCATATTTCTTGGGTGGTTTTGCAGAGATAATACTAATCCCTTCTTCCGTTTCTAATGCTTCTGTGATATTGTAACCATAATCCATAATTCCAGAAGACGGAACTCCAGAAACAATTAGTATCTTAAAACAGACAAGATAGTTTGTCATTTGAACAATACTCATATAAACCTGTGCTCTCCTTGAAAGCGAATATTCTTTTATAAGTAAGGGGATTATAGCCCTCATATAGTGCTCGAATCCTCCCATAATTTCCATCCATCTAACCCTTTCCATTCTTCTTGAGATGTGTGCCTTCATCAATGCCCTCTTTATGTCCAGGGCTTTCTTCTCAGAGTAAGGTTTTTCCTTACTATCACTAATCTCTATTCTGTAAACAACAATTCCATCTCCTGTAACAAATTCCTTGTTATATTTAATCTTGTAGTCCTGCACAGCCTGATATATTGCCTCAAGCCAGTCATTCAGGAAAATATCCCTTTCAAATGCCGCGATTGTAATTCCAGTCAGATGTTCACGGGTCGTCTTAATATTTTTTATCCAGAATTGGGGTTTCCCTCCGGTCTTCCTTACAAGATTCTGAAAACGGTAATTTGTTACAATCTGATGTGCAAGGTCTAAATGACTCCTTTCTTCAAGGTAGGATTCAGACCTGCTTGAGAAAAATTTGAATGCCTCACCATTTTCCTGTAAGATATCATCCATTTCTTGCTTCGTTCTTGAAATCTCCTTAATTCTTTCAATGACGTGTCCATAGATTTCTATTTTTCTTGTTTCACCCACGAGTAGAGAGGTTTTTGCCTTACTACCAGTAGCGACCACTCTCAGGTTTTTGAGAATAGCTTCTCTATCCTTGAGGAATTTCTTCAGTTCATTTTCTGTTTTTATTTTAATTATCAAAAGAATAACACCCAATTCTCTTTCTTTATATTCAAATACAAAACTTTCAATATAGGATAGATTCCATCCCCTCTCATGAATAACACCTATGCAACTGGCTGAAAGTCCAGGCCAGTCCGAACTGAGAATACACAGAGGAGCAATAAAGGGAACTTTCTCCTCTTTTCTTATTTTCGGGAGGAAGAAAACAGATGTTTCTTTTGAATTGAGCCATTTTTCTAATAGAGATGTGACTATTTCCTTTTTTCTCTTTTGTGGGAAGAAGTTCCATGCATTACTGATTACCGAATGTAGTTCTTTTTTGTTAATCATAGATTCTCCTTATCTCGTATTTGCTTTCAGGATTCCCCAATCAATATAGAGGCTATCTGTATTAAAATCCATCCAATTAACGATTGACCAGAGATTTGTTGAATCAAGGAGAAGTTGAAAGTGCGCTAATCCTTTTACAATAACCGTTGAATCAAGTGATTCAAGATTCATACTGTAGACCTCATAAAAGTTCGCCTCTGTTCCAGTACTATCCTTAAGAGAATCTTCAAAATAGATGTTAATCTTACTGAAGATATTAAAAATCTTTGTTGCGACTTCAATCTCTACATCAAAATCCCAATCGTTAAAGATGCCGGGCGGAACATCTGTCGAGTCAGCTTGGTCGCCATAAAACATAAAATCAAATGAAAGAGAAGAAGAGTAATTAACGATGTTTCTGTCTTCAAAAGCCCTTTCAAGATTTGAAATGACTATGGAAGGACTCACAGGTTCCTGCCACTCTGATTCCTCTTCCCGTGGGTTCTCTGCATTCCTTGGATTGAACCAGTCACAAGCAGTTGATAAAATTATGACAATTAGAATAGTCTTTAATTTTCTATATTCCATAAACAATTTTCGATTTTATTTCATAAAAATTATTGCCCGTATCCCTTCTTATCCATGTCAAATGCAATTCGAGCAGTTTTCCCTCCATTTTTTCATAGGCGATACTTAATCTGTAATACTCTTCTATAAGTATGCTGCTTAATTGTTCTGTGGCTTCACTCAGGTTCTTGAATCTATTCCTTTTGAATGTGTAAGAGGGTGTTAAAGAGAAAGAAATAAGCGGTTCTATCTTGACATCAATCTTATAAGATTCCTTTCGATTTTCTATGTTTCTGTAGAAGAGAAAACCGTCTATCTCATAAGAAAAGAGATAAGATCCCCAATCCTGCTTAATAAAATTATATTCTATTGAAGGCTGAACAAGGGAAAGGTTCAGGATGTTTAGTTTAGATTTATGAACGAAGCTTCTTGTGAATAGATTTCTCTGAGCAGAAAAATCGTATATCTGGTAGGTTGAGAAGAGGGAGAATGACTCTTCAATTTTTATTCTATGTGGCAAAAAATAATTGATATTCGTGTCAATGTTATATTTTGTCCTGCGGACATTGTTCGCTGACATTTCACTCCTTATGTAGATAATATGATTTTCCGTTCTCCCAACAGAAAGAGCAACATCTGTTCCAGCCGGAAGATTATACTTTGTTGTAAGCAAGACGGATTTATCAAGAATGTCTCTGTCTGTTACAGTCAATGGATTGGGAAAGGTAAAGGAACTCAGTCTTAGAATTCTTTTCATCTTGATTTCCGAGTTCTTATTTGGACGGAATGTAATAGAAGGAGAGAAGGTCTTGATTGTTGAGAGTTCATCATTCAAACCGTCTTGATAAACCTTTTTCCCATTATATCTTTCAATGTTTACATCGAAAAGAATACGAGAATTTAACTTATAGCTTATATCTGAGGCAAAGTTATGAAGAGTCCTTTTTTCGTTGTTGTGTTTTCCACCATATCCTTCAAGAAGTGTATAGATTTCGTTCTTGAAACTACCATTGTATGTTATGGATGCGATTAACCGCTCCAGAACTAAAAATTCACTAAAAATATTTCCCTTGGAGGACTCAAGGAATTTTTCTTCCCTCCCATGCAGTATGGGATATTGAGTGAGAATATTTACCCCTTCAAAGTTTCCACCAACGCCTACCATAGAGAAGTCTTTTTCAAAACTTACATCAACAATCCCCCTTTTTTCATTGCTGATAGATTGTTCCCGAAAGGCAATTTCTGAACCAATACTTCCTATATTTTTAATATTTAGAGTTCCTTTTATCCCTCTTTCTTTTCCAGAGTTATCAATATTAAGACTATCCTGCGATTTTCCTTTATAAGAATCACTTAATAGTTTTAAGTACGGGGCAACCTCGAGCCAATTCTTTGGCATGTAAATGGTTTCAAAAAGAAGTTCATTCTTCGCCACCTTTGATTCAATACTCTTCGTCTCTATGTGATTATTCGAAATCTTTTCTGTAATATTGAATTTCAGTGACCTCCATGGCCGCATACCAATATTGAATCTGATGATAGAACTATCTTCACTCCTGCCGAGCGTTATATTTTTGCTTGCATCTTGAGATGCGGCGACTCCAAAGGAGAACTTCTTTTCTTTATAAGATGGTAGAAAAAAGTTCTGTGTATAGGAGGAGATATCGTTGTAATGGTGAAAAAGAAACTGATATTGGGAGGAGTGGGAATTGGATACGGAGAAAAATATAAGTGTAGAGAAACTTGCAAGAAGGGAGCAGCGAAACTTGCCCGCCCCGTTAGATAATTTTTTATCTAACGGGGTAAATGTTATAAGCGCAGAGCAAGCTCTGCTACTCCAGATAGAAGGTTGGAGTAGCGAAACTTGTTTCGCGCCAAGAATGTGCAGGTTTTTTGTCTTCAGTTTTATGTCTTTAGTCGGGTTATTTTTCATTGCTTCTCTGAGTTCTCTACTGCCTCATCGGTTGCAATTTCTTTCTTCAGTAGGTTTGAGAGTTTGAGCATCTGTTCAAGCGAAAGGTCGGTTGGTCTTGCGTTGTTCTCAATATTACATTTTTCCATAATCTCCTGGATTATCCTGTCGGGAATATTTAAACCCGATTTGATGTTGTTCTTCAGTTTTTT
>SOKM01000167.1 GCA_004375785.1 Candidatus Cloacimonadota bacterium
TACTCTGATGTTCTAACGTAGCACTTTCTTATATATATAGTCTATATTCTTAAGATAATAATCAACATTAAAACAGGACTTTAGTTCTTTCTTTGTTAATAACTTTTCTATTCTCTTATCACCGAGAAGGATACTGATAAAGTCTTCTTCGCATTTCCATACTTTTATTGCATCGGATTGAACAACCTTATAAGCCTCTTCTCTTGACATACCCTTTTCAATAAGTCTTAGAAGAACCCGCTGGGAAAATATTAATCCCTTTGTCATATCAAGATTTTTTTTCATACGCTTTTTATCAACAGTCAAATTCTTTAAGATGAACAGCAATTTTCCCATGCTGTAATCGAGTAAAGTTGTTGCATCAGGAAATATAACCCTCTCACAGGAAGAATGGCTGATATCCCTTTCATGCCAGAGTGCAACATTCTCAAGTGCCACAGTTGCATTTGAGCGAACAAGCCTTGCCATCCCGCACAATCTTTCACAGAGTATTGGATTTCTCTTATGTGGCATTGCAGATGACCCCTTCTGACCTTTGGTAAAAGGCTCCATAACCTCTCCCACCTCTGTTCTCTGGAGATGTCTAATCTCAAGAGCAATTTTTTCTATGAATGCTGCTATGAGGGAAAGTGTAAGGAGATATTGGGCATGGCGGTCTCTTGAAATTATCTGGCTCGTTGCATAACAGGGTTTCAATCTAAGTTTACGGGAGGCATATTCGAATACAACGGGCGGCATTGTCGAAAATGTTCCTACTGCTCCTGATATCTTTGCATAAGAAATGCTCTCAATAGCATCTGCGAACCTCTCTTCATTTCTTAAAACCTCGTCATACCACAACAAAAATTTCAGTCCAAGCGTTATAGGCTCTGCATGGATGCCATGAGTCCTGCCCATCATTACTGTCATTTTATATTTAATTGCAAGCGACTTAAGCCTCTTTTTCACCAACTCCAAATCCTTGAGTATCTTTTTTCCCGCATCTTTTAGTAGCAATGCAAAAGCAGTATCAAGCACATCAGACGAGGTCATTCCCATATGGATAAAACGAGCATCCTTTCCCACATATTCCGCAACATTAGTCAGAAACGCTATAACATCATGCTTAACCTTTCTCTCTATTTTCTCTATTCTCTTAACACTAAAAGAAGCTTTTCTCTTCACCTGCTCAAGAACACGCTTTGTTACATCACCCTTTTTTACCCATCCCTCAAGCACGGCAATCTCAACCTCAAGCCATTTTTTGAACTTTGTCTCATCGCTCCATATCTTTTGCATTGCCTCAGTAGTGTATCTCCTTATCATCTAACCTCCTCTTTTTACCTTTACGTTCTATTACACACAGGACAGGGCCTGCGGTTACAAACTTTTTAACTTTTAAACACTTAAACTTTTGAACCTTTTAACTCCTAAATTTTTCTCTTCCATATTCAGTGCTCAAACAAATAAAGATTTCCCCATGTAGTTGGGTTGTTTTCGTCTATATCTAAAGGCCAGGATGTTTCGAATTCAGGTAAGGTTGAACCCTTCTCGTCCCTATCATACAGTATGATACCAAAGCCCAAAACCACTTTTTTAAGTGTTTTTTTGTCAAGACTCAACCTAACAAAAACCTTATACCCACCACTTTGCTTTTCAATGAGAAATTCAGAATGCTCTGTAATATTTTCAGAAAGAGTTGAGGATGGATTAAGATTAACAATATCCGGAGAAACATCAAAGAAATTTCCAGGCGATATTCCAATAACAACATCGTCATAATCAACCGACTTGCTGCAGAAGTCTTTTTCAATATCTGTATCTAATAATATTTTCAGGTGGTCACCCTGAACTATATTCTGTCCCCCCTCATTTTGTAATATAATATCATCCCTGACCACAATATTGAGATAAACCGCTGTAGTATCTCTCCTTGCAGAAAATTCAAAAGAAAGATCTTCTGAACCTCTATATTCCCTTGATGAGTAGTGTTCAGGTATAACCTTGAAAAAATCTGGTCTAAAAACTGTTTTGGCTGTTGCAAAAAATGTCATTCTCGGTCTCATAATATGGGCGTTTTCGGGTGAAGATACAAAATAATTTTTCACCCATCTGTAAAATCTCAGAAAACCTGCATTGATTTCGTCTTCTTCTTCATTGCATTGTATGGTCTCAAATTTGAACGAGAAAATCTCTTCCTTACCATCACCATCTATATCCTCTTTATTTAACCCTCCACTTTCAAGGTGAAGTATCTCTCTAAATCTTTTTAACTCATTATCATAACAGATATAAGTATTGCCTCCCCCTATTGATTGAAACCACTGAACCTCAAGAAATGGTGGAAATTCATCAAATATCTTTACAAGCCTTATCTTTGTATCTGCACTCAACTTAAACTTATATACCTCCTGATATTTTTCTCCGATTTCTTGAAGAACTGATACACAGGTTCCTTTGTAATCTCTTGTTCCAAAACGTGCATTAATATCATAAACAATAATTATCTCTTCCTTTCCATTACCGATGCAATCACCTTTAATAGTCTGCGTAAGGACGGCGTCTTCCGGCAGAAAACCTGAAATGCTATTAATTCTCATAAAAAACAGTGTATAAAACAATAATAAACTCAAACCTACCTCCTTAATATATAATAAAGTATAAAAGAGATTTTTGCAAGAACTTTTTTGTTGACGGTTAGTGAAAAAAATGTTAAAAAAAGTTATGGATAAAAGGATAAGGGTATATAAAGAAAAAGACCTAAATGAGATTCTTGCCTTTACAAAAACATTATACGCATCTGGCTATGTACCGTATCTCCTGGATTATCATAAAAAACATCCAGAAAGAACAATTCCTTTTGTTTTTGAAGAGAAAAAGGTTTTAAAGGCTCTGTGTTTCTTCCACTTTTCCACAAGAGATGATGGGTGGCTAATGGGTATGAGAGTTAGAAAAGAGTGCCAGAAAAGTGGCGTTGCTACAATCTTTACAAGAGAGTTGGTTGAGTATTCGGAGAAAAAAGGGTTATCATGGATAGGGCTTAATACCTCTTTCAAAAACAGATCGGTCCATCATATCTGTAAAAGGCTAAACCTTAAAAGGTATGAAGCATATTATATTTATGAATTTAACCTTGATATGTTAAAAAAACTTAAGCAAAAAAAGAGTATTGACCTTATAGAATTTAACAAAAAAGATGAGGTTAATGAATATCTCAATAAAAAGAAAATAAAAAGATTACTTTTTGTCCTCGACCCCGGATTTATCTGGACAAGGATTACTGATACCGCCTTAAATAATCTTACCTCAGGGAAAAACCTTTATCTTTACAACAAAAAACTCATTTCACTTCAAAGATGGGGTAAAAACATAGTTTTCAATATTTTCGGAAACTACCGCCTTTCAGAATATGAGGAGCTTCTTGCCCAGCTCTATCGAGAAATCCCTGAAAATTCAAAAGGACGCATCATCCTCTGTGTGAGAAGAGCAGATGATAAAGGAATCTTGAAACTTTACAACAAGATTGAAACCCCAGATGCTATTAAAAATTATGATGTAGAGCGTTCAGATTGG
>SOKM01000025.1 GCA_004375785.1 Candidatus Cloacimonadota bacterium
AGATTATTAGATGATCAGATTACCAGAGAAACAAATGAATAGAGAAGCAGAACACCAGATTAGCAGAAAATCAGATTATCAGAAGGGTAAAATGATGAAGCAGATGACTAAGAAACCAGAATGGAAAAATATCAAACCTTCTCATGAAAGGTTGTGGATATGGCAAAAAGCCCATACGCTTCATCTTGAAATTTGTAATATATGCAAGACAATACCGCATCATGAAAAGTTTAAACTCAGGATGCAAATAGAGCGTTCATCAAAATCTGTTGAGGATAACATCGCGGAAGGGAATGGAAGTTATTATTACAACGATAAGATAAAGGGGTTTTTCACTGCCAGAAAAGAAGCCTGTGAGACCCAGAATCATCTCCGAGATATGGAAGATAAAAGTTATATAATGGCAAATAAAAGTCAAGAGATGATAGACGAATATGAGGAGATTAAACGTGGCATTAATGGGATGGTCAGGAGAATATCTAAAAAGAAGCAAAAATCAAAAGGAAAATGACTACTTCTAACCTTAATCTGATATTATTGTATTCTAATATTCTGATGTTCTATTATTTCATTACTCTGATACTCTGGTATTCTGATACTCTGATATTCTTACCTATCTGGAGGACTTTTTGAGTAAAAAGATTGGAGCTGTTGCCGTCATTGGTGGAGGAATCGGAGGAATCCAGGCATCACTCGACCTTGCGGATTCCGGTTTTAAGGTCTATCTTATAGAAACAAAACCGAGCATCGGGGGTCTGATGTCTCAACTCGACAAAACCTTTCCCACCAATGATTGCGCTATGTGAATAATTTCACCGAAACTTGTTGCCGCGGGTCGGCACAGGAATATAGAACTTGTGGTCAACACTGAGATTTCAGGAATTGAAGGTGAGCCGGGGAATTTCAAATTAAGTATAATTCGGAAACCAAGATATGTTGAACCATCAAAATGCACCGGATGCGGAGTCTGTGCACAATACTGTCCTGTAGAGGCAATAGATACATATAATGCTGGGATGGGTGTTGTCCCTGGAATTTTTGTAGAATACCAACAGGCTGTTCCTCTTATCTATACAATCAACAGGGAAGTCTGTATAGGATGTGGTCTCTGTGCTGAATACTGTGAAGCAGATGCAGTCGATTATTCCCAGAAAGAAAAAAAGCAGATTCTTGACGTGGGTGCAGTAATACTGGCAGCAGGTACTGAAACCTATGATGCAGAGACTCTTACAGAATACGGTTACGGAAGATTTAAAAATGTTGTCAATTCAAAAGAATTTGAACGTATCCTTTCTGCATCAGGTCCTTTTAGAGGACTCGTTCTCCGAGCATCAGATGGCGTGGAGCCAAACTCTATCGCCTTTATCCAGTGTGTCGGTTCGAGAAGCCTTGTAAAGGGTAATGAATACTGCTCGAGTGCCTGCTGTATGTATGCTGTTAAGGAAGCGGTTGTTGCAAAGGAACATCTTCACGGCCTTGATATAAACATCTTTTTTATGGATATACGAGCTTATGGAAAGGATTTTGACAAATATGTAGAACGTGCAAAAGATTCAGGAATAAAATTCACACGCTCACGCGTATCCAATATAAAACAAGATAATAAAACAAATAATCTCTGGATAACATACGAATCTGAAGATGGCAATCTAAAAACAGAAGAATTTGGGATGGTGGTTCTCTCTCACGGATTATGCACATCTCCCTCTTCCAAAGAGCTTGCTGAAAAACTTGGGGTAGAACTCGACAGGTTCGGTTTCTGTAAAACAGATGAATTCTCACCTATTCAATCTTCACGTCCGGGAATTTTTGTCTCAGGTGCTTTCCAGGGTCCAAAGGATATTCCAGAAACCGTAATGCAATCAAGCGGTGCTGCTTCTTTGTGTTCAGAACTACTCATTTCGGAACGTGGTGCATTGATTGAAAAAGAGGAATACCCTCCCAAAATTGAAGTCCTGGGTGTTGGCCCAAGAATTGGTGTTTTTGTCTGCTATTGTGGTATTAATATTGGTGGTTATGTAGATGTGCCTGAAGTTGCAAAGTATGCTGAAAGCCTTGAAGGAGTCGTTTATGTCGATACGAATCTCTTCACCTGTTCACAGGACAGCCAAGAACTCGTCAAACAAAAAATAACAGAACAGAAACTCAACAGGGTAGTTGTTGCATCCTGTACTCCAAGAACACATGAACCGCTTTTCCAGGAGACCTGCGAATCCGCCGGACTAAACAGATACCTTTTCTCGATGGCAAACATCCGTGACCAGTGCTCCTGGGTCCATATGCAGACACGAGAAGAGGCTACGGAAAAGGCAAAAGATTTAGTCAGAATGGCAGTAGCAAAGGCAAGGCTTCTTGAACCATTAGAAAGGTTGACATTTGATTTAACAAAAAAAGGGCTTGTGATTGGTGGAGGTCTTGCGGGGATGACCGCTGCACTTGGTCTGGCACGACAGGGCTACGAAGCAATCCTTGTAGAGAGAGAAAAAGAACTCGGCGGTAATCTGAGTCACATATACTATACACCCTCTGGAAAAGATGTTCAGGTACTTCTGAAATCATTGATTAAACAGGTAAAAGATGAACAGAATATTACTATTTATACAAATTCAGAAATTACTGAGATTGATGGATTCATAGGCAACTACAGAACGAAGATAAAGGAAAAGGATTCTAATGGAGAGAAAGAGGTAGAGCACGGAATTGTTATTATTGCGACAGGTGGAAAAGAAAATAAACCAAAAGAATACCTCTACGGAAAAAATGATAAGATTATTACACAGAGAGAACTTGAAGAAAATCTTTCAAATCCGAAATCCAAAATCCTAAATCCTAAATCCGTAGTTATGATCCAATGTGTTGAATCACGTGATGATAAAAATGCTTACTGCAGCAGATACTGCTGCACTCAGGCGGTCAAGAATGGACTTAAAATAAAAGAGAAATTTCCTGAATCTTCTATTTACATCCTTTACAGGGACATCAGAACTTACGGCACAAAAGAGGTCTATTTCAATGAAGCACGGGAAAAAGGTATTATTTTTATTCGTTATGACGAAAATAATAAACCTGAAATTTCCGAAGAGAATGGCAACATCAATGTGGTTGTGAATGACCACCTTCTTAAACGAGACCTCTCTATTGTTTGTGACTATCTTGTTCTCAGTCCAGGCATGTTACCCCAGGACGACAATGAAGATTACGCTAAAATGCTTAAAGTTCCGCTAAATGAGGATGGCTTCTTTCTTGAAGCACATATGAAATTGCGTCCCGTTGATTTTGCAACAGACGGTATCTATATGTGCGGAATCTGCCATTCTCCTAAGATGCTCGATGAAACAATTGCCCAGGCAAATGCTGCTGTTTCAAGGGCATGTACCATACTTTCCCAGGATGTTGTTAAAGCAGACGGAACAGTTGCCTATGTGAATAAATACAAGTGTGCTGCCTGTGGAACCTGCGAAACTGTCTGTGCATTCGGCGCAGTTAAGGTTGTTGAGAAAGAGACCAGAGGAGGGATTGAGAGATACGCAGAGGTAACAGAAGCTCTATGTAAAGGTTGTGGAGCCTGTGCCTCAAGCTGCAGAATGTCAGCAATTGATATAAGGGGCTATGCTGACAAAGATATTATAGCAATAATAGAAAACTTTTAACCCTTAATCGTTATGGCAAAAGAAATGCAAGTAGCGTTGGGGCTTGTCCCCAACATTGGTAAACCGAGATTGCTTCCCTTCGCAGGAGTTTACCTTTGAGCGAAGCGAAGGGCTCAGGACAAGCTCCAATACGATACTCGCAATGACAGCCTTTTTTGAAATGAATCGCAGTTAACTGAATATTTATGAAAAAGAAAATGGAAAAAGAAAAGAAGGAATGGGAACCGAGGATAATCGCATTCCTCTGCACCTGGTGAGCATTTGCAGCCGCAGACCTGGCAGGTGTGTCAAGGTTCCAGTATCCTCCAAATATTGAAATAGTGCGCGTTCCGTGCACTGGCAGGGTCAACCCGCTCTTTATATTGAAGAGTCTACAACGCGGAGCCGATGGTGTTCTTGTTGCTGGATGTTACCCGGGTGAGTGCCATTATTCAACAGGCAATCTTTACGCACGAAGAAAGTTCCTAATGCTCAAAAGTTTGCTGGAATACCTTGGACTTGAGAAAGGAAGGCTGCAACTTGCCTGGCTCTCATCGGCAGAAGCGGAAAGGTTCGTAAAGATTGCAAAAGAGACTATTGAGTTAGTCAGAAAACTTGGTCCAGCAAAGAAACTCGTAAAGAAGAAATTTGCCACAGAAAGACACAGAAAAACACAGAAAAATAATGAAAAATAATCTAAATCCGGACATAAGACTCTCACATTTCTGGAGTAGCAGAGCTTGCTCTGCGCTTCTTAATGCGAGACAAAACTCGCTACCTCATTGTGCGAAACAAGTTTCGCTACTCCAAATCAAAAAAAGATAACAAAAAATGGAAAAGATAGAGAAAAAGATAAGAGAAATTGCAGGTAAACTGCTGAAAGACGAAAAAGTAAAACTTGTTATTGGCTTTGAAAATGGGACACTCCCAATGAAAGCCAGACCAACTTTCATAAAGATACAGGAAAACGTTGAAAAACTTGTCTGGAATTCATTGTGCGAGAATAACCTTGCAGTATATATTCCATTTTATAGACAACTCATGGATAAAGGGGATAAAATAGGAGTGATTGCAAAAGGATGTGATGCGCGGTCACTGGTTTTACACTTCCAGGAAAATGTTGCAAAAAGAGAACAAATAGTTATTATCGCAATTCCCTGTGATGGAATGCTCGACAGAAGGAAAATTGAGAAAGAGGTTTTCCCGAATGAAATTACTGAATTATCTGAGAACGGCGATACTATAGTAATTAAAGGAAAGGAATTTGAGAAGACATTCAAAAAAACTGATTTTCTCTGCGACGACTGCAATACCTGCACTCATAGAAAACCTGTTCTGTATGATGAACTTGTTGAAAGTAGCACAAAGGAGAGTGAGAAATCAGGGGATTATGGTAAAATAAAAGAATTTGAGTCAAAAGAACAGGATAAGAGATGGAAACTCTTTACCGATGAAGTAAGCAGGTGCATCCGATGTTACGCCTGCAGAAATGCCTGTCCATCTTGCTACTGTAAAGAATGTTTCGTAGATTGCACCAACCCTCAATGGATTGGGACGACAATTGATGAGAAAACAGACCTTGAGCTTTTCCAGATAATTCGCACTTTTCATACTGCCGGAAGGTGTGTGAACTGCGGAAGCTGCACACGTGCCTGTCCTATGGATATTGATATTTCACTCCTTGTGAACAAACTATCCATTGATGCCAAAAGATTATTTGACTATGAGACAGGTCTTGATATTGAGGGAAAACCAGTTTTGAATAAATATAGCGAGGATGATTCTAATGAAGGATTCTTTGAATAATATGAAATATATAGAGAAGAATAAATTAGTTGAACTCATAAAAGAGTTGAAAAAGGACTATATTTTGATAGCGCCTGTAAAGTTAAAGAATTTTGTCCTGTTTCGCGAGTTAAAAGAAAATGAAGAACCTTACCTTGATTTCTTGAATTCGAGAAATTCCCCGAAAGAATTCTTCTTTCCTCAGACCGAGAACATTGTTGAATTTGAAGGTATCATAGATAAAAGAGTATCTAAACTTGAAGATATAAAAAATAAAAAACGTATAATTCTTGGAATGCGTCCCTGTGATATTAAAAGTATTCTTATCCTTGACAAACTTTTTATCAATGAAGACTATGTTGATAATTACTATAAAAGATTGCGAGATAACACACTGATTTTTGGTTTTGGCTGTAATAAACCAAGAACAACCTGTTTCTGCACTTCATTTGAAAGCGGCCCATTTTTCAAAGAAGGCTCTGATGGATTCATCACTGCTATTGGCGATAAATTTATCATTGAAGGAATTACAGAAGGTGGGAAAAAACTTATCGAGAAACTGGAGAATGCTGATAAAGATATGGTTAAGGCTAAAGGAGAAATCGAAAAGAATGCGAATGATACTGTTCCCTCTTCTGTCAAAGTAGAAAAGATTCCCGAAAAACTGAGGGAAATGTTTGAACACCCTATTTGGGAAGAGATAAGCGAGAGATGTCTTGGGTGCGGTGTCTGCACATACCTCTGCCCCACCTGCCACTGTTTCGATATACAGGACGAGGTAATAAATGAAAGAGGCAGAAGAGTCAAGAACTGGGATTCCTGTATGTTTCCGATATTCACACTTCACGGCTCCGGCCATCAACCCAGGGAATTCCGATACCAGAGAATGCGACAGCGGATTATGCACAAATTCAATTATTACGAAGAGAACTTCGGAGTGATAGCATGCTGTGGATGTGGAAGATGTATAACCCAGTGCCCTGTGAATATTGATGTAAGAGAGATAATTAGTTCAATTAAAAATGTAAAATTAACAATTAGCAATGAAAAATGAAAAAACCGTAACTAATCAATTAACAATGCAAAATTAGCAGTTAACAATGCAAAATGAAAAAACCGTAACTAATCAATTAACAATGTAAAATTAACAGTTAGCAATGAAAAATGAAAAACCGATAGTGAACAATTCAAAATTACCAATTAACAATGTAAAATTAACAGTTAGCAATGAAAAATGAAAAAAAACGGAGATAATCTAGCAGAGCGCTTGCTCGATTTTGCAGTCCGAATCATTAAACTTGTAAACACTCTGCCAAAAACAGCTGTTGGAAAACATATTGGTGGACAACTTATGAGAGCGGGAACATCAGCAGGTTCTAATTATGAAGAAGCATGCGGAGCCGAATCCAGAGCTGATTTTGTCCACAAGTTAGGTATTGTTTTGAAAGAACTCAAAGAATCGCGTTTTTGGTTACGAATCATTCACCGCACTGAGATAATATCTTTTCAACGCGTTGAGTCTCTTATTGAAGAGTGTGAAGAATTATGTGCTATAATTGCAAAGAGTATTATAACAGCGAAAGGACGGAAAAAAGATTATATCAATTAAGAATGCAAAATGAAAAAAGATTTGCAATGCTAATTGATAATTGCTAAATTTAATTTGAATAAGTAAGAAAGATTTGCAATGCTAATTGATAATTGCTAAATTTAAATTGAATAAATTATGAATAATCCATATATTCCAATACCGGTAAAGGTTGACAGGATAAGATTTGAGACAGATGACAGGTTGATAAAAACCTTTGATCTTGTCTTCATTGATAAAGAGGATGAAAAAACATTTAAATACTTCCCTGGCCAGTTCGCAGAACTCTCCATTCTGGGCAAAGGTGAATCACCAATAGGAATAGCATCGTCACCAACGGAACAGGGATTTCTCAAATTTACTGTTATGAAAGTTGGTGTTGTAACAACCGCTCTTCACAATTTTGATGAAGGAGCAGTAATGGGTATAAGAGGTCCGCTTGGCAACTGGTATCCTATCGAAGAAATGAAAGGAAAGAATGTTGTTATTATCGGCGGCGGATTTGCCTTTACAACTCTGCGTTCTTTGCTTATATACATGCTTGATAAAAATAATAGAAAGGACTACGGTAACATTACCTGTATATATGGAGCAAGGAGCCCTGATTTGCTGTGTTACAGGGACGAACTTGAGGAATGGGAGAAGAGAAAGGATATGTCACTTTATCAGTGTATAGACTGGAAATTCGGGTCAAAAGGACCAATAGAAGAAGCGGCTGCTACTGGATGGCAACCTATTAATCTTAAAGAACCTAAAAATACAAAAATAAAACCGGGTATAAAGAAATTTACGGCATTTGTTCCTCAGCTCGTTTCCGCTGTTAAACCCACAGCGAAAGATGCTTACGCAATAGTTTGCGGTCCTCCCATTATGATTAAATTCACAATACCTGTTCTCACGGAATTGGGCTTTCCGCCCGAAAGAATATTCAATTCCCTTGAAAATCGAATGAAATGCGGAATAGGTAAGTGCGGAAGATGTAATATCGGGCCAAAATATGTCTGCAAGGATGGTCCAGTATTTAGCCTGAAAGAACTTGAAAACCTGCCAAAGGAGTATTAGTCTGATTACACAGATTATTAAATAATTACACAGATTATAGATAATTTTACTTGAAATTTTCTCTAAAATAATGTATGATAGAATAAAACTGGAGGAAAGAAAGTTATGGAAAAAAGGGTAATAGTAATAGGAGGTGGTATCTCAGGGTTAACAGCGTCTCTTTCCGCAGCAGAACTGGGTGAAAAGGTTCTACTTATTGAAAAATCCTCGTCCATTGGAGGAATGCTTGAGAGGCTTGATACCTGGTTTGTTGACGATGCCTGCGGGATGTGTCAGATACTTCCACAGTTCTCAACCGATGAAAAACTTGATAGATGTTTAAGAAGGGATTTTTATCATCCTCTCATTGATGTCAAAACCCTTACCGAGGTTAAATCTATAAAGAATACCAAAGATGGAATGGTCATAACTTTCAGACGACTTCCGAGATATGTTGATGAGATAAAATGCACAGGATGCAGACTCTGTGAGGAAGTTTGCCCTGAAGAAGCACCTGACCCTTTTGACAAAGGAATCACCAAACATAAAGCAATTCATACACTTTATTCTGGGAGTCTCACAAAGATATATTACATTGATAAAGAAACCTGCACAGAATGCGGGAAATGTGTGGAAGTATGTCCGACAAAAGCTATTGACTTGAATCAGAAGGAAAGTGAAGAGAAAGTGATTGCTAAATCCTTAATCCTAACAGCAGGCTTTTCCGAGATTGACCCATCAACCCTTTCTTCTTTTGGTTACGGAAAGTTCAAAAATGTTTTAACAAGTCTTGATTTTGAAAGGCTGATTAGTAGAACAGGATTACATCCTGAAGAACTCAAAAGACCTTCGGATGGGAAAGTCCCGAAAACAGTTGCAATCATTCAGTGTGTAGGTTCACGGGATAAGGAAAGAGAGTATTGCTCAAGTGCCTGCTGTATGTATGCTGTTAAGGAAGCAAAGAAGATAAAGCAGATACACAAGGATACTGGTGTCTCTATTTTTTATATGGACCTGAGAACCTTTGGCAAAGGTCATTACAGGTATTTCCTTGATGCTGAAAAGATGGGGATAACATTCAAGAATTTCCGTATTCCATCTGTCACAGAAGACACTGATGGAACTCTGCTTATTAAATATGAAGAGAATGGGAAGATGATAACAGAAAAATATGACCTTGTAATATTATCCACCGGTCAGGAAATAAAAGAAGATACCAGAAAACTGCTTGCTCTAATTGGAGTAAAGACTGATGAATACGGTTTTGTAATAGGGAATGAATTTGAAACATTCAGAACATCAAAAGAGAATGTCTATGTTGCTGGAAGCCTTGGTGAACCAAAGGATATAGAAAACAGTGTCATTGAAGCGCGAGCAGCAGGTTTTCGTGCTTCAGATAAAGGTATACAAGATGAGTCAAAAGAAAAACCCTCGCTTGACTTAGATTACAGGATTCCAAAATTCGGTATCTTTCTCTGTCAATGCGGAGGAGTTTTTCAAAAAGACCTTGACACATCGAAGGTAAAAAAGGCTTTAGAATCTTATCCTGATGTTAACCTTGTTGAAGAGATAGACCTTGTTTGTCAGGAAAACCGTCTTGATGAAATTATGAAAAAGGTTAAAGAGAAAGAGATAACGAGGATTGTTTTTGCAACCTGTTCCCCCGCAAAGTATGAGGTTTTGATAAGAAACGCAATTGACCGATACGGCTTCAATCATGCAATGGTGGAAATATTACCTTTGAGAGAACATATTGCATGGGTCTATGAGAAAGGAGGAGAAGAAGCCACTCTTCAAAGGATTCACTCACTCATAGAAAAACTCAGACTTGCTGTCCCAGGAGAACTGATAGAAAGTAAGGGTATTGCGAAGACAGTCGTTATTGGAGGAGGACTTGCCGGAATGGTTTCTGCTCTCAATCTTAGTTTTAAGGGCATAGCGGTCGATTTAATAGAAAAAGGAAAGAACCTTGGGGGTCTGGTAAAAAATGTTTCAGGAACTCTTGATGGAGAGGACGTACAAAAATATCTTACTCGAATTATTGAAAAGATAGGGAGAGACAAAAAAATTACAGCCCACACTGAGGCAGAAATTACATCACTTGATGGAACAGCGGGAAATTTCATTCTTAAAATAAAGAAAGGTGATAAAGAAGAAATAATAAATGCAGGAGCAGTGATTGTTGCAACAGGTGCGGATGAATATAAGCCAACTGAATATTCATATGGTAAGTCTAAAAACATAATTACACAACTTGAACTCGAGGAATTTCTTTCAAATCCGAAATCCTTAGTAATGATTCAATGTGTGGGTTCAAGAAACGATGAGCATCCCTGGTGCAGCAAGATTTGCTGCAGTGATGCATTAAAAAACGGATTGCTCTTAAAAGAAAAGAATAAAGATACTGACATAACTGTTCTTTACAGGGATATGATGAGTTATGGAAAAAAGGAATTGAAGTTCAAGGAAGCACGAGAAAAAGGCATCAATTTCATTAGATTCAGAAAAGGCGAAGAGCCCCAGGTTTCTGTTAACAATGGAAAGATAACGGTTAAGGTTAAAGATTTGGTGCTTTCAAGAGAACTACAATTTGAACCTGATATGCTTGTTTTAAGCACAGGCATTGTGCCTTATGATAATATAACACTAAGTGAAATATTAGGAGTTTCTCTCGATGAAGATGGGTTCTTTAAGGGTGCAAACCCCAAATTTAGACCATGTGAATCTGAAAAGACAGGAATATTTTTTGCAGGTTTATGCCGTTCACCGTCCGGAATCAAGGATGTAGTTGCAGAAGCAGCGGCTGCGGCAGGTAGTGCATACCTTTTCTTAAGAGATGTCCAGTTGATTCAAAGAAGAACAATATCAGAGGTCATTGAAAGATGGTGTGGGGGTTGTGAGTTCTGTGTGGAAGCGTGTCCATTTGATGCACGCTATTTGGACGAAGAGAAGAAGATTGTGAGAGTGAGAGAATTAAACTGTGTTGGATGTGGTAACTGTGTGAGTGTTTGTCCAAGTGGAGCAAGTAAACTAAAGGGATTAAAAGACAGACAGATGATGGCGATGATAGATGTGAGTACGTAATAAGTCAAAAGGTAGCAACACCTTCTTGCCCCGTTAGAAATTTTTCTAATGGGGTTAAGGTGCGAAAAGGATAGACGCAGGCTAAAGCCTGCGGCTACCATAGGTTTAAGAATGACAGATGACGAATAACTAATCACTAATCACTAATAACTAATGACTATAATAAGGAGGTAACGTATCATGGGAGAAGGAACGATAATCGTCAAGGAACTTGATTCAGGGTTCAAATACAGGGTTACAGAAGAGCCTGGTGGCGAACACCTGATGAGGTGCTATGCCTGCGGCACCTGCACAGCATCCTGCCCCGTTCGGGCAATAGAAGAATCTTTTAACCCGAGAAAGATAATCAGGATGACAATTTTAGGTATGAAGGATGAAGTATTGAACAGTGATTTTGTGTGGCTCTGTTCAACCTGCTATGCCTGCCAGGAACGATGTCCTCAGGATGTTGTAATAACGGAACTAATGAACGCACTCAAGAACATTGCTGTTAAAGAAGGTATCGTGCATCCAGGTATCGCTTCGCAGGCTCAGGAAATCTTGAAGTTTGGACGCGTATATGAGATTGATGATTTTGCAAACAAAAAGAGAGAGAAACTTGGGCTACCATCGCTCAAATCTGACTCAAAAGAAGTTGAAACAATATTTAAAAGTACCGGAATAGATAAATATATAGCAAAGTTAGAGGAGGAGAAATGAAGTACGCATTTTTCTTGGGTTGTACTATCCCTGCCAGGGCAATGAATTATGAGATTTCGACAAGAAAAATTGCAACAAAACTTGGAATTGAACTTGTTGATCTCCTGGATTTTAGCTGCTGTGGATTACCAGTAAAATCAGTCGATTTCTTCACGTCAGTAGTAATGGCTGCTAAGAATATTGCTGTTGCAGAGGAAAAAGGACTTGATATGTGCATTCTATGCAATGGGTGCGCTGTAACACTTGTTGAAGCAAATCATCTACTCAAACATGATGAAGAAATGAAAAAGAGGGTGAACAAGGAACTTGAAAAAATTGGAAGAGAATTCAAGGGAACGATTGAAACAAAACACCTTGCAAAAATTTTATACGAAGATGTTGGCGTCGATAAGATAAAAAAGGAAATAAAACATCCACTTGAAGATTTCAAGTTTGCAGCTCACTATGGCTGTCACTATTTTAAACCTTCAGTTGTTTACGAGCGTTTTGATGACCCTGAATTCCCAGTATCCCTTGATAAATTGATAGAGGCAACTGGTGCTCCCCCTGTTCAATATTCGACAAAAACGGATTGCTGTGGAGGTGGTATTCTCGCAGTATCGCAGGATATTGCTCTCAAAATGACAAAGACGAAACTCGACGAATTGCATGAAAAACAAATCGATGCAATGATTTCAATATGTCCTTTCTGCAGTGTTATGTATGATGCTAACCAGAAATCGATCGAAAAAGACTTTGAAGGAGACTATAATATTCCAATCCTTTACTATCCTCAGGCACTTGGTCTTGCGCTCGGAATTCCCCCTGACGAACTTGAATTCAAGAGAAATAGGATTAAGCCAAAAGAGATGATTCAAAGATTCAACGAAAAGTACGCAGTGCCAGCTGAAAAACCTAAAGAATAAAATCTTATTTGGACGCAGATTTACACAGATAAATATTGATAAACACAGAAATTTGAGAAATCCAAAA
>SOKM01000340.1 GCA_004375785.1 Candidatus Cloacimonadota bacterium
CATCATCAAGGGAAAGGTCGAAGAGTCGCAACCAGAGTGCGATTAGCCGAGCGCCTGTTATCAGCATTTTCTTCGGAGGTGGAATTATATCATAGTTGCCAACAAAACAAATGCCGAGCGATTTGGTATTGTGTCCTCGAGTATGAGCGCCTGATTGGTCCCACACCCTGCCCATTAGGATTTCGTAGTTTATCTCACCCCCACTTAGGACGAGTTCCACTCCAGCGTGATATCCAATTCCAGCCCATTTCATCTGCTGTACATGATATTTGCGGATTGCGCCCCAGGACACAGAGCCACTATCCCTTGTGAGGCTGTGGTGGACTATAACCTTCTGTGGTATAAAAGCCATGACCCTATTAAGATAATATAGGGAAGGCTATCTTTGATGTCAAGACTTCTTTAAATTCGCTTAGTCAAAGTGGGTTTCTCTTGTTCCATAGCTCGCTTAATAAGAATGGGTTTCTTACGCTTGATGGCTCGCTTTTGATGCTTGGTTTCCTTATTCTGTATGGCTCGCTCACTTACGATGGGTTTCTCCATATAATTGGCTCGCTTGAGTTCTTTGGATTTCTTATCAGCAATAGCTCGCTCATGTAGCCTGGGTTTCTTGATTTACATGGCTCGCTTAAAGATGATGGGTTTCTCTCGCGATATAGCTCGCTTTCACCTCATGGATTTCTCTGAAATGATAGCTCACTCAGTATAGATGGTTTCCTCGGAATTCCTGGCTCGCTCTATTATTTTGGTTTCCTTGGAGAAAATGGCTCGCTTTCTGGCAATGGTTTTCTCTTGCTCATTGGCTCGCTTAAAGATGATGGGTTTCTCTTGTCTATTGGCTCGCTCTATCCGGGTGGATTTCTTATTTATTTTGGCTCGCTTAGACTTTGTGGATTTCTCAACTCTAATAGCTATCCAATAAATTCATCGGGACTTCTATAATCAGAATGACCCTTAATTGCATGGACATAAGGCTTAGAAATCTCAAGTCCTTCCGCTTCTCTCCATTTAAGCCAGAGGTGGCTAAGGAAAAGTTTTATCATCTTCCTCATGGCCATCATATCTACATGACCCAATCCAAATTTCCCGTCTTTTTCAATGTGCTTTCCTTTTTCAACTGGGAGTTTGTTTGATGGGACAATTTTATGACCTTCTGAAATCAATCTTTCTCTAATCCTCTTTTTCTGCTCAATATAATAATCGTAATAAGCACCTTTAGCTCTAATCAATCCTTTCGCTAATCTCCAGCACATTGATTTAAGAGTTTTGTTGTAATGAAGCTTTTGTCCCTTTGTTGGTCGTTCTGTCCTTCCATTCACCACTCCAAATCCAGCATATCTCCATAATTTACTCACCATTGATGCTTCCCTGATATCAATTAGACTAACCACTTTACCGATATTCACATCGCCTATACCCTTAACCTTACTGAACCAAAAATATGCAGGATGAGCTTTGACTTGTTCCTTGAGTTTACCATTTAACCAATCCTCTAAGTCCTTAGATTTCTCCATAATTTCTTCTGTAAGTTCACATTTGTTTTTATTCTTTGCAAGATGAGATTGCCTTACTTGTGTTGCAACCCTTGCCTTCTGAATAAAATAAAGAGTGTTTGCTAACATCATTGCTTGATTATTCTTCATTTTTTATCACCTCCTTTTTTTTGGCTTTTCACAATCCTCACATTAATTCTCTTAACTTTTATGTGATCTTTTTCAAGAGCGATTCTTATCACATCATTAAGTAAATTAATTTCTTCATATATTCTTCCTCCTTTTTCAAGTGGAAATAAAATAATAAAATCTCCCAATACTTCATATTCTTCCATTTTTACCTCCTCTTTTGCACATATTGTTTATGATAACCTGGATTTCTGCTCAGGAAAGCTTGATTGTTTTTATAACAGCGACATCTCCAACACAGTCCAGTCCGGCTGAAAGATGTGAGGGGATCGCCACAAGATAAGCACACGGGATTTGTGGCAAGGAATTCCCTCGTTTTCTTTGCCCAGAATTCGATGTTTCCGTGGCTGATTTTATTATTAACTATCTCTGTGCTCATTTTTTCTTTAGGAGTTCTGGGTTCTCATAGATGTTGCCGATGATTTTAAAATCGTCATCATAAATCTCTGTGTGATGATTGGAAAAATAAAATCCCGTCCAAGCAGGGTTTATCCCTTGCATGTAGTAACTGGCAGACTCTTCATCCCACTCAATTTTATAGGTATGTTTTGATTTCAGGTGTTCCAGAATATCCCCTTCATAAATCTCTTTGCCGTTCTTGTCCTTGAGGCCTGTGTATTGCCTAATAATAATATCCTTATCGGCAATCATATCATCTAGGTTTCCATTGTGTATCTGCTTCCATTTATACATATATTTTTCTCTTTTACTCCAAGCCCTGAATTTAATCTTTCTCATTTTCCCTCCTCTTTTGGCTTTATCACAGCCTTTTCATTATGATCCTTTATCAGTCCCCTCTCCTTGAAGATATAATTGATTTGCTGCCTTTCCTTCGTCAGCTCTTTCACTTCCCGGATGAGATATTCCTGACGCTTTCTGACATTATAGATGTCGATATTTTTCATATACAGGAAAGTAGCCAGGACAACGCCAATGATAAAACAGGTAAATCCGCCGATGAATGCCCCGACAAAGAATTGCCAAGTATAGAGTCGTTTAGTTTTCATGAATAATACTCCTTGATGAAATATTTCCTGTCTTTCCAAATCCAGATTTCCTTCTTTATGGAAGGAGGAAGCTTGAGTTTCTTGATTGCATCCCTCGTTTTCATATCGCACCTATTCGATTTCACCTGCACGAAAAGCATATGAGAACCGTCTTTAGCCAGCGCCATTACATCAAACCCAAAGAAATCTACCTTCTGATATTTGACTCTAATCGACTTCCGAGTGATATATCCTCTCTCCTCAAGCTCATCGGCACAAGCCTTCTCTTTCCGGGTCCCCTTGGCTACTGTGTTGATCATCTCTCTTTCCTTCCTCTAAATATTATCTAAGCTTTCTTGATAACAATCATCACACCACCATTCCTCCTTGTTTTCGCCTCCTTCTAATAATTCAGGCAATTCTTCAAAAAAGGGATCAAGAGATTTGTGAATAGCTTTTTTACCACATAGATGGCATTTCTCCCTCTTCGATTTACGATAAGAATACTCAACGACTCCCTGCAGGATGCCCATCCTCCTCGCTATATCTGCAAATTGCATATCGTCTTTCTCTCGCAATTCCACGATCCTCTTGGCGCGTTTCACGTAATCTTCTTTAGAGAGCCAACGTCCCATTTCTCACCATCCCAAGTCTTTTCATGCTTTTCCCACATATAAAAAGCAAGCCAGAGTTGTTCCATAGAAGTAAATGGATATGACTCATGGGGATTTCTGTGCATCTCAGCAAAATTGTACAACCAATACGCTTTATTCCAAACAGTCTTTAAGTCCATCATCTCCTGAATTTGGTCTTGACGGGGAAGCCAGACAACAGTATCTGCTTCTTCGGGTGTG
>SOKM01000185.1 GCA_004375785.1 Candidatus Cloacimonadota bacterium
TCAACAATTGAAGGTGGAGAGAAAGTTACTCCATAATCAGCGGATGATGTAAAAAAGAGTCGAGGCGAAGCTAAAGAGTTGTCCTGCCATACAAAGGCGACTGTATCTCCTCCATTGCTTATATCAAAAGAGAAATAATACTGCTGGTTCTGAGACACCCCTCCAATATGCTGTGGAGGTAAAAAACTCCCACCACCATTTATTGACCTTGAAAGAAACAATTTAGCTGAATCTGTTCCGAGGCTGTCTCCAAATACTGTAATCCATGCAACAAAAACCCTCACTCCATTGTATGAAACTTTTATCTCAGGAGCAAACTCACTAAAATCAACTGAATCAACAACAACGCCTGGAAAAAAACTTCCGCCCCCATCGTTTGACTTTGAAAACCATACATTTAAGTATCCTGTCTTATAATCACACCAGGCAAGGTAAGGATTGCCAATCCCATCCACATCAATTGAAGAGAACATCTTTGTAGCCGATAATGGTTCCGGTTCGACTTTGGGGAGAAAACTCACACCTCCATTATCCGATTTTGCACAGAATATCCTATAATCAGTCGGGAAAAAATAATCGGTCCATGTTAGAAAAATTGTAGACGGTTCAAAAAAAACAATGTCTGGTGTTAATTGCCAGTATGTTGAAGTATCAATTATCTTACATTCAAACTCAAAGTTCTGCGAGTAAATGGATGTTGCAGAAAAAAGAAATAGAAAAACGAAAAAAGGAAAACTTTTTCTCATACTTTTTTATAACATATTGACAGGAAAATGTCAATATCTTTTTCTTTGAAAAAAACCCTACAAAATTACTTGACTTTAAATATCCTTTGCTTTACAATCTTTTTATTGAAAGGAGGTGATGATTTATTGAGAGAACAATAGGCTTTTTTATAGAAGGAGGAAACCATGAAACACGAAATTTACTTTTTTTTATCCTTATTCATTCTCTGCATTCTTTTTATCTCTTTAGGAGAAGCAACAGAGAGGGTTGTTGTTGCTGAAGAAATTACTGCAACCTGGTGAACCTACTGCCCTGGCGCCCAGGTGGGCATCCATGAATTATGGGAAAGGACATACGATTCCTTGGTTGTTATAGCATACCATTCGTCATCCAGCGACCCCTTCTATACCTCAGAATCAGCGCAGAGAAGAGCATACTATGGAAATCCCGGCTATCCAACAATGAAGATAGACGGCATCCTTTCAGTTATTGGTGGGGAGCACGATGGGAATATGTATCCAGCCTACAGACCCCTCTTCAATTCAAGAAACCAGATTGCAAGCCCTTTAAGCATTGACCTGACACTTGATTATGACCCGGATAGTCTTAAAGGAACCATATATGCAAACATCTCAAATACTAGTGGAAGTTATGTTTCAGGCTATCTCCATTTTGTTCTTACAGAAACGGATATACCCTATAACTGGCAGGGCCAGAATATCCTCTATGATGTCGCAAGGGATATGTTACCAGATGCTAATGGACAGTATATATCCATTGCTCCTGATACAGGTATTCAGGAAATTAGGGACTTTACCATAAGCGGTTCCTGGTCAGATGAGAATTGTAATATTGTAGTTTTTGTTCAGGGTTCTACAAAAGAGATATATCAGGGTGCAGAAATCGCTGTGGTTCCTAAAACTGAACTTACATATTATGGATTAACTCCAACTGAAAATAGTGGAAACGGAAATGGTATCCCTGAACCTGGTGAAACTTACGATCTTACAGTTTCTTTAAAAAATATGGGAACAGAGGAGGCAACAGGTATCAATGGAACACTCTCCACATCTGACCCTTATATCAACATAACCTCTACAAATTCATCATTTTTAGATGTCGCCATTGGAGAAGTAACAAGCTCATCTACTCCATTTGCTATTGATATAGATTCGAGCTGTCCTGCTCCCCATACTATAAGTTTTATTCTTGATATAAGTGCGAATGGGTTTTATGGATCCGATACTTTTACATTCATCATTACATCAACACCTGGGTTTGAGGATGACATGGAATCGGGACAGGGAGAATGGACTCACTCAGGACTGAATGACCCGTGGCATCTTACAGAGCACAAAAGCAATTCTCCAACACACAGCTGGTACTGCGGCAATGAAGGAAGTTGGCAATATGGCAACGAGATTGATGCATCATTAGTATCACCATATTTTGTTGTCGGTCCTGGAACTAATCTTAAATTTTATCACTTCTATAATACGGAAACAAACTATGATTACGGATATATTGATATAGACAATGGTTCTAACTGGTGGATGACAATCGATGAGATAAATGGATGGCACGCCTTCTGGAGCGAAGAAACCTATAGTCTTTCCCTATATGCAGGTCAAACAGTCCGGGCAAGGTTTAGATTCGTAAGCGACCCGAACACTGTTGCAGAAGGATGGTATGTTGATGATGTCTCTTTTGGGGTTCCCGCTGGTGTTGAAGAAGCGGAGAGGAAGGTTTTGAATAACTACTATTTAAAAGTAATCCCTTCTGCCAATGGGTTTAATATCTCCTTTTCCATTCCAAGAAGAACCAATACTCTCTTAAGAATATACGATATTAGAGGAAGGGTTATTACAACTTTATACAATGGCTTTCTCAACAAGGGGAAACATAGCTTGAGTTGGAATAGAAAGGATGGAAATGGTAGAAGTATTGCTAGCGGTATCTATTTCGTCAAACTCTCAGCTAAGGATTTTTCAACCTCCAAGAAGGTTGTAGTAATCAGGTAGAAAGGATAGTTGTTCGTGGAATAAACGATATTCACATCTCCTTGAGTTCTACCATTATACAAACATCGTAAATTGCCTCGATGCCAGCTTCATTACATTTCTGAAGGGTTGCGTCATTGTATGTGCCAGGTTGCAGCCATATAATATTTATGCCTTCATCTTTACATTCTTCAATAAGTTTGTCAGTAGCCCGTGGAGGAACAACAGCAACAACAACTTCTGGTTTTTCTGGTAGTTCAGAGATAGATAGGAAACAGGTATCCTCATTAATTCTATCGTATCGTGGATTGACAGGAAATGGCTTCTTTCCGTAATCCTGCAGTGTTTTAAAAATCTTGTATCCAAATTTCTCTTTATTTTGAGTCGCACCCACAACAGCATATGTATTATATCTTTCTAAGACTTCTGTAGGAGTCATAAATATCTCAATCTCGTTTACTGTTTTACGGTTACGATGCCCGTATCGTCTTACGGTTACGTCTTTCGTCTCTTAAAATCAGCCCATGCACTTCCAATGAAAATAATCAGTAAACCCCGTTACATTCTCCTGAAAGGTTATCATTGCGAGTATCGTATCGGAGCCTGTCCTGAGCATATGCGAAGGAAAGCAATCTCGGTTTACCAATGTTGGGGACAAGCCCCAACGCTACAGAGATTGCCACGCCATGTGAAATATTATGATTTGTAACTCTGTTTCTATTTCACAGGACTCGCAATGGGCATAAAGGTCATAGAATGTTGTTGACAAAATACATAATATATT
>SOKM01000257.1 GCA_004375785.1 Candidatus Cloacimonadota bacterium
GTAAGAACGCGAGTGAACCGATACGCTTTATACTTTGGCTCATACTTCAATTCTGCGCCTAAAAATCCAAGTCTATATTCCGGTTTTGATCTGTAATCCCCACCTAATTCATAGGCATGTGAGGTTCCCAGCTCACCCTGCATCTCCCACAAGAGGTCTGAAAACTCACTGCGCGAAGCAACACGTTCAACAAGTGGATAATACCGTCTTAAAACCTTTTTCCAATTAATACCTGACATATCCTTTACCCAGAAATAGTCACGCTGAAGTCGCCATGCCTCCCTGAACATCTGCTTCCATTCAGAAACCGGGTCAATAGGTACGTTCAGACGTGAGATATCAAGCCATCCAGTTTTTCTGCTCGGTTTCGTCTCTTTTGACAATTCTTCTTTTACCTCTTTCGTTGTTCGGAAAATGCGAAGTCGGTTGCCAATTCGGCAAACTATGGCTGTACCATCATTTGATAACCTAAAGTTTGAAATTCCATTCACAACCACTGTCTCCTCAATTTTATTCAGGTCAAAAACCTTTAGACATGCTTTAGCGGCTGGCTCTGTTTCAAGCCATGGAATACCCCTGGCACCCTCAACAGGATATGTCATATAGAAAACCCTATCTTTCGTTGCAGCTATGCCTTCATAAATTGATTCTTTTACCGGGAAAGGAACTATTCTTTCTTTAATCCCTATGAAATCAATTTTAACCTTTTTGGGGCGCCTTGTCTCTGTTTGTTCTTTCAATTCCTTTTCTTCTACAAGTCCATGAGGCTCTGGTATAAACGGTGACGGTAAATCCTTTCGCAATGTAATAGCATAAGGATGCATACCTTTGGGGAAATTCAGGTCAAAATGAATATTATCATAAATAGGATTAAAAATTCTGTAAGAGAGAAAATATAAATATCTACCCTGTGGATCAAATACCGGTTCAATGTCGCGAAGAATTGCTTCGGTCACTTCATATTTTTTGCCCGCTTTAACATCATAAATCTTAATTATCGAGGTACTGCGATTTAACCCAAACGAATACGCAATCCAATTACCATCGGGCGACCAATCGAATCCCTCAATTAAAGAAAACTTACACTGGTCTATCGTTTTTGCTATTCCTCTTTTCAGGTTTACCCATATAAGTTCGTTCCTATGATTTGTCAGAACCAATTCATCCTTTGCCTGTGATACTTTAATCTCTATTGGTCTTCCGATATTTAATCCATGAAATTTTTTGGGTCGTTTTCTTCCAGCCACCCAATGAAGTTCAAGGTGGTCCTCGCCACCCTCATCGCTTACCAGGACAACACGCTTCCTATCGTTTAACCAGCGGGTTAATCTGTGCCTAACGTCATTACCACCACCTCCCTGCTGGAGCACAGAACCTTCCCAATTTGCCATAGTGAATGATTTTCCACGGCTCACCAATGCAATTGCACTGCCATCATTATTAGGCGAATAATCTTCCAGGTATTTTGCCGATTCAATAAATTTACGATTACGCTGGATATGAGGGGTGTTGTATTCAATCACAACTTTTCTGTTTTTATTCGTCTTGGCCTCAAATAAGTAAATATCTGCCCCATTGTGATAGACTATACATTTACCATCAGTGGTTGCGTTTCTGGAAAAGAACTCTTTGTAATTTGTATGTTGTTTTAAGTTCTTACCTTTTGGTGTGCAGGAGAAAATATTCCCAATACCAGTGTGGTCGGAAATAAAGTATATTCGATTACCAATCCACATTGGATTTGCAAGATTACCTTTGAGTCTAATCAATTGTTGAAATTTGCCTGTTCCTTTTTCATCTATCCAGAGTTCCCCAGCAGTACCACCCCGATACCGTTTCCACCTTGATGGATCACCCGTATTTCTGCCAATCACAATTCCCTTTTTTCCAAAACTTATGTTTCGTGCTGGGCCATATGGAAGTTTTTTAGGCTCCTCACCTTTTATATCTACTTCATATAACCATAAAAGATGTCTGAAAGGTTGTCCTCCATTACTGGCAAAAATAACACTTTTGCCATTCCATCCCACTACAATGGTATTCTTTCCAAGGTAAGTCAATCGTTTAGCTGGACCACCAGCAGCAGGCATCACATAAACCTCTGGCTCACCCTCTTCCCTACCAATAAAGGCAAGCCATTTACCATCTGGAGAGAAAAAAGGACGTGTTACCTCACCGAGATTTGCTGTTAACCGACGAGCTATTCCACCCTCTGCATTAACCAACCACAGGTCGTCTTCAGCAACGAAAACAATTCTTGTTTTATGAATTGTAGGATATCGATAGTAACCCTTGAGATTAGAATTCATCATACACTCCTCTTCAAGTTGTTATATGTTTAATTATGCCAGTCAGTGTAAAACTTCTTACACTCTTCACTTTTTTATGCAATCTTACATAAAAAAAAGAAAATGTCAAGAATTTATTTGTGAAAGAAACCCTGATAAAAGATGGTAAATAATCAGTAAACCCCGTCATTGCGAGCGAGTCCTGAACGAAGTGAAGGAACAGAGCGTGAACTTTCTCCGAAGGAGAAAGAACGACGACAAGCAGGAGAATAATGAACATAGTGAGGAGTCAATCTCATAGTGCAGAAAACTGAGATTGCTTCGGTAGAAATTATGAAAAAATACTCGCAATGACATCCTTTCAGGATAATGTAGCGGAGTTTACTGATTATAAACGATGTAAAATGTAAGGTAGTGGATTGACTGGTCAGTTAAATTAGTTTAATTTGTTGAATTTTGATACTCGTTTTTTATAAAACCAGAACAGACCAAAAACACAGACGAGAATAAAAGTATCAGCCGGATACGAAGAATAAAAGTGTATCTCGCGAAATTCTTCATTATCAGGAGCATCCTCTAATACCAGGTCGTCCATTGATGCTTTCTCGATGAAGGCATAACATTTTGTAAGAAAAGAGCCACTCCATAAAAATTCCTTTAAATAATAATAATATAAGTCATTAAGTGTTTCTTCATCAATCCTTTTTGCAAACTTGACCTCCGCATCTGTGAATATCTTCTTATGGTTCGCGACTATATATATTACAATCTCACTATCTATTGAACCAATGCGCGAAATCCTCAAAGGGTAAACCGGTTTATTCGTTGAGAAAGAAATTTTTAAAGGTTGTATATTTGTTCCGTAATTTGACCAGTTTGCATTCTCTGTGTCACAAACTGCAGCAATAAAATAATTCCAGTTTTTATTTATGTAAAATTGAAAGATCTCTTCAGCATTTGATGGAACACTATACTCGTTATCTTCAAGGTAGGAAACTAATGACTCTGACTCTGTTACATAGAGCACTTCATAATTCAGGAAGCCTACTGAGCCATTATAGATTGGGTCAACACCATTATCCTCCCCTCTGCCACCATATTTATCCTCAAGTGGATAATAATCACCTGATTCACAGCATCCTTCCCATCCCCTTTTCACATAACGAGGTGCAGAAAAAACTGCGAGGTCGTAAAAAATGCTACTATTGGCGGAATCGACTTCTGGAAGGCTCGGACAGGGGAAGAGCCACATAAATTCCGTCTCTTCACCCGAGACCTCGACAAGAAGCATAAGGGCTTCTTTATTATTTTTGAAGGTTATGAATGCGGTCTGACCCGTTTCATAAATTTCTTCATAATGGTGAGGAATAATACCACCATCACCAGAGAGTGAGGGAACGATAAAAATCAGCAAAACAAGAAAGAACCATATATTTTTCATTTTGAAAGACCAATTCCTATAGAGATTCCAACACCTGAAAAATCCATATGGTAATACTCATCGAAATAGTAGTTATCTGTTCTTATTGGGATTGCAAGAAACTGCAATCTCCCCTTCAGTTGGATAATCCAATCTTTATGCAAATTACCCCAGAACCCCACAGCAAGATGTGAACCTATAGCTTGACCCGATACTGAATAACCCGCTCTCCACTCCTTTGCAAAAACGGCATCAAGACCCCCTTCAAGGAAAGGAGTCCTTCTACCAAGTCTTCTATCACAGAGTCTCAACCCAAGACCTATCTTTTCGTAAAACATAGTAAAATCATACCACTCGTACTGGTACTGGTAAAAATAATCATACCCATGACCGGGGCTATATCCATAACTCCCTTTTTTTCGTGAAACTGAAAGTTCTATAATACCGTCAAGGACAGGAGAAACATTTGTACTGAATTCAAAACCAAGAAAAGGCGCTAAACCGTAAGTCATCAGCATCCAATCATCAAGATAACCTTCAATACCAGCACTAAAAACATAATTATAATAGAGTTTTTTTTCCGAAACAAGAGAACTATCCTTCTCTATTCCAGAAAGATTAATAGAGAATAAAATAAAGGAAATAATATAAACAATTTTCTTCATTTTGAAAAACCAATTCCAATAGACATTCCCACACCCGAAAGATCCAACTCTTTAGAACTATAATAGTTATCTGCTTTCATAGGAATTGAAAGAAACTGCAGCCTTCCTTTTACCTGAAAAATCCAGTTTTTATTTATATTACCCGAGAACCCAATAGCAAAATGTGAACCCATTGCACTCCCTGAACCTGAGTATCCATCTCTCCATTCCTTAGCATAGACTGCGTCAAGTCCTGCATCGAGGAAAGGAGTTCTTTTATAAAACCTTTTATCACATATTCTTAATCCTAAGCCTATCTTTTCATAAAACAGAGTTAAATTATACTTTTCAATCACTTCTGGCCACCCGAAAGGATCATAGTAGCTATAACCTCCTTTTTTTCGTGAAAAGGAAATATCTATTACTCCATCAAGCCCTGGTGAGACAGTTGTACGAAATTCAAAATTAAGAACAGGCGTTAAACCATAAGTAGCCTTCATCTTATCATTATTGAATCCTTCAACTCCAATGTTAAGAAGATAATTAAAATAGATTTTGTTGTGAGAAAGAGCAGAACTATCAGCAGAATTATCTTTCTCTGTTGCAAAGAGATTGAAGGAGAGTAGAGGAAAAATGAAAAGTAAAAAGAGTGATTTTTTCATAAGAAAAATATACTATATCCTTATAGAAAAGTCAAGAAATTTAAAAACTACGCAGGCTGAAAAGGCTGTGTCAAAATGTGAATTTTTGCATGGTAGCCGCAACCTTTAGGTTGCGTAATTCATTGTATTACAAGAAGCTAAGTTCGCAGGCTAAACCCTGCACCGTATGGTTCAGGGTAAAACTTGCGCCTACCTAAAAGCGGTATTTTGGCACAGTCTCTGAAGCCTGCGGCTACATTCTAAACTCCGCAGGTTGGGCAGCCACCAGCATATTCTGAATCTACTGTAAAGAATTCTCCATCCAATCTTAATTTAAGGTCCTCTATTAAGCTCGGGTCGTTCGGGTCGGCTTTTCTATCCTCCTTATTTATAGAACCAATGTTTAAGACCTGCGATTTCTTACTCCCGTCCCTATAAATCGTAACTCCTTTGCATCCAAGGTCATAAGCGAGGTTATATATCTCTTTTACTTGCTCTGGCGTTGCCAAATGTGGAAGGTTTACCGTCTTAGATACTGCGTTGTCTACATACTTCTGAAAAGCTGCCTGCATCTTAACATGCCAACCAGGGCCTATGTCATGTGCTGTAATAAATACCCTTTTTACTTCATCTGGAATAGATTCTATATCCTGGATAGAACCATTCTTTGCAATCTCTCTCATAAGATTATCCGAATAGAACCCCATACTTTTAGCAACCTCTTCAAAATAAGGATTAACTTCCATTAACTCTGTATTATCCATAACGTTTCTTATATATGCGATTGCAAAAAGGGGTTCTATTCCACTTGATGTATTTGCTATAATACTTATTGTTCCTGTTGGTGCTATAGTTGTAAGTGTAGCATTTCTTTGAGCCGGGTCACCCCTCTCAGCAAATATACTCAGTTCAAAATTCGGAAAAGGACCTCTTATACCTGCCATATCCCTTGACTTATCCCTTGCCTTTTCACTTATGAATTTCATCACTTTTTCAGCTGTCTCCACCGCTTCATTAGAATTGTACGGTATATTCAGCTGGATTAACATATCCGCAAAGCCCATTACGCCAAGTCCAATTTTTCTATTACAACTTACTATCTTTCCTATCTCAGCAAGTGGAAACTTGCTCATATCTATAACATTTTCAAGAAAATGCACCGCAATCCTGATAATCCTTTCAAGCTTCTCATTGTCTATTTTTCCATCTTTTACCATTTTTGCAAGATTAATAGAACCCAGATTACAAGCTTCATAAGCTAAAAGTGGTTGTTCACCACAAGGATTGGTGCTCTCTATTTTGCCAAGTGTGGGTGTTGGATTATCTTTGTTTAACCTATCTATAAATACAATACCGGGGTCACCTGTCTCCCATGCCATTAATGTTATTAAGTCAAAAAGTTGCTTAGCATTAATTTTTTGGACTGCTTTCCCATCCCTTGGATTGACCAGTAAAAAATCTTCTCCATTCTTGACAGCTTCCATGAATTCATCCGTTACACCGACAGAAATATTGAAATTGGTTAGTACACCTTCTTTTCTCTTACAGGTTATAAAATCCATGATATCAGGGTGGTCAATCCTAAGGATTCCCATGTTTGCTCCCCTCCGTTTACCACCTTGTTTTATCACTTCAGTGGCAGAATCAAAAACCTTCATAAAGGAAACTGGACCCGATGCGACACCCCCTGTAGACCTTACAACATCGTTTGCTGGCCTTATGTTCGAGAAAGAAAAACCAGTGCCTCCACCTGTTTTATGAATTATAGCAGCATGTTTAACTGCGTCAAAAATTTCCCGCATCGAATCACCAATAGGAAGGACAAAACAGGCAGAAAGTTGTTGTAACTCCGTTCCAGCATTCATTAATGTGGGAGAGTTCGGGAGAAACTCAAGAGAGGTCATTACCTTATAAAATTCTTCTTCCCTCTTTTTAACATCGGCAGAGGGATCATAAAAAGCATCTGCGGAAGCAATATTTAACGCTACCCTGTGGAACAACTGGCTTGGTGTCTCAACAACCTCTCCATTCTCATTTTTTCTGAGATATCTTCTTTTAAGTACAGTCGTCGAATTGAGGGAAAGTTTAATATCGTCTTCAACACCGAGTAAAATCTTTTTGAATTCCCTTAATTCTGTTCTCTTTTGCCTGTATAGAATATAAGCCTTTGCAGTCTTAGCATGCCCTGATTCCATCAGGACCTTTTCAACAATATCCTGCACCTCTTCTACAGAAGGGGAATTATCTTTGTCAAAGCGCTGGTCTAATATCTTAACTACGATCAAGGAAAGTTCTCCTGCTTTTTTTCTATCTCTACCGCCCATTGCTTTCGCTGCCTTATATATTGCCTCCGTAATCTTATCTTCATTGAAATCAACAAGTCTTCCATCTCTTTTTTTGATCTTTTCTAACATCTAACCCCCTTCGCTCTTAAATATTAATCATTATTTTAATTAATTTAGATACAATATATAGTATTCTTTATCTTAAAAATACAAGATATTGTATAGGAAAATTATTTTTCTGTCAAGTAAAAAATTTAAAAATTATTAAAAAAAGTCAAAAAAATTGAAAATTTATGGACTCTGAACTACTTTCTTATGTGGCAAAGTTGTTCCAAACTCTTTAACATCGGGGATGTATGCTATATTATCTGTCCACCAAGAAAATAAGGTTGGTAGAGACCTCTTTTCATCAAAGATAAAAGAACTTATATCAATCACTACCTGGAACTCATATCCAGGCATATAATCCCATTTATGCCATCTCCAATCTTCAGGAGGAGAGTTAAAACTCCAATAAAGATAAACATTGTCTAAAAATCCCTCATGTTTCAATATTGCATATAATGAACCACAGCTATTTGCAACAAGATCTAATATACTAAACCCTTCATCCTTCTCTTTTCCATCTATATATTCTTCAAAAAGGCTGCTGGTAAAAACAAAAAAAGTTGAAAGATAGAAAGCCTCTTCCGTTACCCAATCTTCCTGTTCTTTTCTTTTATCTGAAACAAAAGGCATTCCATCTATAAGATACTCGCACAGGATGGAGACAGGTTTTACGGGAAGATAACAGTAAAAGAAATGAACCCCTTTATCTGCTTGAGTATTTTGATTTCTTTCCTCTTTAAGTGTCTTAAAATGAAAAGGCCCTTGATTTAACGGGCTCGCATGATTGGGGCTTGTAAAAAGTTCCCATCTTTCCTTGAATTTTCTTCTTGCCTCGGGATTTATTACAACAATTGTTGTTGCGAGAAGAAGAGTGTTTGTAACAATGATATTTGCTCTTGATTTTTGAGGTAATACAAACTCTCTTTTAAATGGGTCAAATGCTCCTCTGTTTTCAGGAAAGATTGTAAGGGATTTTTCTATATAGTAATTTCTTAAAGGGTTATTATCTGGTTCTGCACTAAGATAGGAGAATATTAAAATAATAAGAAAAACAAATTTTATTTTTCTTGACACGATACTAACTTTTCTGAAAAGAGAATAATAAAATTGCACCTGTTGATTTGCCTCCAGCATCCCTGATAGGCCAGACTTTTACCGTATATTGAACACCATCTTTTCCTTTAAAGTTGAAATCTTCTATTTTTTCTCCATCAGAGAATAATTTTTCCAATTTTGTTTTTAATCCTTTTAATGGTTCTATACTCTCGAGTGATTTCTCTTCCATCTCTTCAGCATTAGAACCCACAATTTCTGAAGCAGGTTTGTTTGCCGTAAGAAGTCGTAACTCATCGTTCAATATAATAACTCCCTCCTTAATAGAATTGATAAGAAACCTGAACTTTCTTTCGGATTCGTGGATTTTCTGAGTCTTCAATCCATCGATTTTTCTAACCTGTATAAGCATTCTTGAAAAATGTCGAACAAGTTCACCAATTTCATCCTGGGGGAACCCTTTTATATTCACTTTCAGGTCTCCCTTTTCTATCTGCTTAACAAGGTTTGAGAGCCTTTTTATTGGTACCACAATTCTCTCAGGTAAAACAACAATCAAGTAAACAACAAAAAGGATTGTAAGTATTAAGACTGTCCAGATATTTCTCGCACCTCGACTTGCATATTTTTCTCCAATTTCCTTTGAGCCCTTAATATGCTCTCTTGCTTTTTCTAAGATTTTCTCGTTCTGTTTATCTATATTCCCTTTGCTTTTCTCAAGTAATGTTACAATTCTTGTTTTCTTCGGGTTTTGTTCACTTTCAAAAAGGGTTTTTGAAACATCAAACGATTGAGAAAACTTTTTTAACTGCTCCATAAGTGAATCTCTCTCTGCATTCGTTCTTGCAAGAAGAACTTTTGACATTAAGTTATCATACTTCTCTTTATATTTTTCAAGATCCCTTGCAATCCTTCTATGGGGAATTTCTTCACGTGAAACAAACATAATTAATGAATCAAGTAAAAATGAATATCTATCAATGTTTGATATTATCAGTGAAAAATCTTCAGGATAACCAAACCCTTTACCATCGTTCGCAAATTCCCTCAATGAAACAATATCCTCCTTTGCTTCTTCTATGTAATTTGAATCCCTGCTAACAACATAATTTTTTAGATTACCATCAATTTTAAGGGTTAAAAATGAGATTGTTTCACAAATTCTTGCAATTTCTGAGAACTTTTCCATACCCTGAATCGTGTTATAAATCATATTGTTATAATACAGGGAAACAGTAACAAATGGCATTATTGCAAGTGGTATAACTATTAAAATCAATGTTAATTTTACCCTGATTGATAACCTATATTCAAAATACCTCATTCTTCCTTTTATGGTCTGCCATTTACTACCCTGCCTTTTCAACTCCTATCCCTCCTTTATAAGCCTTTCAATTTCCTCTTCACTTCCAACAACCAGAAGAGTCTCATCATCAGAAATCTTGTCGTCTGGTCCCGGAAGGTCATTCACTTTTGTCCTGATCGTTACTTCCCCTTCATCATTTATCTCTTCAACCTTCTTCTGTATTGCCACTATGTTTACTCCATATCTACTTCTTAGGTGTAAATCACTCAGTTTCTTTCCTATGAACTCCTTTTTTGGCTTTATTTCAACAAGAAGATGTCCACTAGCGAGTGGGACATTCTCAATAATTTGAGGAGCTACTAATGTTTTGGCAAGCTGTTCACCCATCTGTTCTTCTATTAATATAACCTTGTCTGCTCCCACCATTCTAAGAATCTGTGCATAGAGGCTATTCATTGCACGTGCAATTACTTCTCCTACACCAAGATTCTTCAACAGGACAGTTGTGAGAATCGCCGCTTCTTGCTGTTCACCAAGAGCAATAATTACTGTATCAATATCTGTAATGCCAATACTTTTTAACTCATCTAAGGAGGTTGAATCGAGTGCTACTGCATGAACTACCTTATCTTTTATATCCTCAACCTTGGTTATGTTTTTGTCTATTGCCAAAACCTCCGCACCTTTTTCCCCTAGGGTAATAGCAACCTTTCTGCCAAAACTTCCAAGACCTATTACTGCAAATTGCTTCATATTCTCTCCTTTTTCATTAAAACATAGCCACAGAGAACACAGACTACCCAACCATAATTCTTGCCTTCGGATACTCTCTTTTTAGCTTCTTTGAATATCTTCCAACGGCAAAAGCAAGGGTAAGCGGTCCAATTCTGCCAATATAAATCAAAATAATAATAATAATTTTCCCGATACCATTGAGCATAGGTGTTATACCTGTTGAAAGTCCCACTGTCCCGAAAGCAGACGTTACTTCAAAAAGCAAATGCATCAAACTGTCTTTCTGTGTTATAAGAAGTAAACCTGTTCCTAAAGAAATCATAAATGCAGAAACAATCACGATTGTAATCGCCTTATATACAAAATTCTTTGAAATAGTTTTGTTAAATATCTCAATTTCCTCTCTTCCTCTTATCATATTTATGACTGCAAGAATAAGAACAGCAAATGTGGAGGTTTTTACTCCACCACCAGTCGAGCCAGGAGAAGCACCGATAAACATAAGAAAAATTATCATAAAAAGGGTGACATCTTTGAGCTGTAAGGTATCAACAGTGTTGAATCCTGCTGTTCTCGATGTAATGGATTGGAAAAGCGAGGCCCAGAGTTTACTCCCTATTCCCTGATGAATCAGCACATTATCAAACTCAAAAACAAAAAATAGGATGAAGCCAATAAAAATCAAAACCATTGACATAATAATGACAAGTTTTGTATGGACTGTTAATTTGGGTGAGTTCAGTCTCCATTCCTTTATAAAATGCTCCTTTTTAAACAATCCGGATATTACTACAAAACCTATTCCTCCAGAGATTATTAGTAGCATCATAACGATATTTGTAACTGGGTCAGAGACAAACCTCTTCAAGCTTGTTGAAAAAAGAGAGAACCCTGCATTGCAGAAAGCAGAGACACTATGAAATATCGAGAAATAAAGTGCTTTCTTCGCATCACCGAAAAGAGGTAGCCACCTGAAAAAAAGCAAGATAAAACCAAAAAATTCTGCAAGGAAGGTAAACTTGAGAATAAATTTAATAATATTACCAACTTCACCAACGGAAGGGAATTCAAGAATTTCACCAAGAGCTCTCTTTTCTCTTAAGCCAAGTTTCGCACCAAAGACCAAAGCAATAGAAATTGAAAAAGTCATTATTCCCAGCCCTCCAGCCTGAATAAGCAGTAAAATTACTATCTCGCCAAAAGTTGACCAGTATTTTGGCGTATCCTTCACAATCAGACCCGTAACACAGGTGGCTGATGTCGCTGTAAAGAGTGCATCAATTACACCGGTTCTTTGATGGTTCTCTGAAGAGACAGGAAACGTCAAAAGTATTGTTCCGATGAATATTATTGTAATAAAACTCATTGCAAGTAACCTTGTGGGTTTTTTTACAAATGGTTGTGCAAAAAAATCCTGGAAGGAACGTCTCTTTGAGAATAGAAGCAAGAGAAAGAATATCTCCCTTGCAAGCGCAAGAAAACGGGAGAGCTCAAAATTCTTTAATGTTAAGAGTATCAGTATAAAAAAGATAAAATTCCACCACTTTCTTCTGATAAACTCTCTTTTTGATGGAGAGATAAAAAAGTAAAATACAAACTCAAAAATACCTGCAAGAATAAAAAGAAGACTGAAAACCAAACCTGAAAAGTGTAACCAATCGGGAAAGTGAATTAGAAATCCTGATTCAATGGCAATAAGGAAAGACATAATCAGAGTAAACCATACCATTGTCTTCACAAATATTTCTTTAAAACCTCTTGTTTCTATATTTTTAATCATAGAAAAATTATAATTGAAATTTTACCTGATGTCAATAGTTTTCATCTTGAGTTTTGCACTTGGACAGATTCTTTTTTAATAAATCAATTACTTATTTGGGTTTCTGTTCACCATTCTCTTTTCTCTTAATAGTTTTTTGTTATCGCCTTCTGCTCACTTCCTACTGCTTACTGCTTACTATGTGCTCTATCTCTGAGACAGATAAATGACAAGAAACGCAGTTGCTCCCCAGAGAAGAATATCAATAAGCAGTGGTCTATCTGTAAGTAAGGTTTTCTCCGGGCTTCCCCCCTCTTTTTTTCTGTGAACAAGGTAGAGGTATCGAAATATGCCGTAGAGCACAAAAGGAATAGTAAACCCTAAAAGTTTTGTCCCAAATTTTAGATAGGTTTCCTTTGCCATAGTGTAGAG
>SOKM01000084.1 GCA_004375785.1 Candidatus Cloacimonadota bacterium
AACAAAATTAATGGAGGAAGAGGCACGGCGGTATGGGATGGAGAAACTGCCGAATGTTCAAGATAACAGGTGAGCCATCCTGGCTCACAATTAAATGATAAAAGATGACAAATCTGTTAAGAATTGAAAGTGAAGGTTACCCCTCATATGTTACAACCAAGACTAAGAAAAATATTGCATATTTCAAGAACTCACGACATGCAGAAACTGTCATTTCTGCTATATATTTCTGCCATAAAAAAGAGTGGATGTATCTCCTTAGTTTTGTTGTAATGCCTGAGCATTCACACATAATCATCATACCAAGAGATAAAGACTCCTCCCAAATAATGCACAGTATAAAAAGTTATACTGCAAATAAGATAAACGAGTTTTTGAAAAGAAAAGGAAATCTCTGGCAACAAAGCTTTTGGGAATATACAATTCCAAATAGAAAGATTCTTTTACAAAAGGTTCAGTATGTACATAATAACCCTGTAAGAAAAGGTTTGTGCAATACTCCGGAAGAGTACCCTTTTTCATCAGCAAATCCAAGATATGAAACCGATCTTGAATTGTTTTTTTAAGTTGCGAGGCTGGAAGCCTCGCCTGTTGTTTGGTTTACAAGTAAAATGAGGCAAGATGCCTCATCTGTTGGACAAGTCAGAGTAATTTTATGAGAGGAATAATAGAAATTTCAATAAGTGACGTAGCGCCTGAGAGGAACAAAATCTTAATGAATCAAGGCATCTCTTCTGAAATGGAACTGCCTGCAAAAGTAAATAAACTTCTTAAGGGTACGATGAAACTTTTTCTTAAATTTTCCCATCCAAAAGGTATCATTTCAGATATATCCATTCATCAATTTGAAGCCATATACGAAGGTGAAGGACTGAACGAAAAGTCAACACCAATAAAAGGAATATTCAGGAAAGCAGATAATCTGGCACTTTTTGCTGTTACTATAGGTAAAGAGGTAAGTCAAAAGATAGATGAACTGTTTACAGCAAATGAATTTGCCCTCGGGAGCATGTTAGATTCTGTCGCTTCAGCTGGAACTGACAAGACAGCTGATATTATTGAGAAACATCTTTTCGACCTTCTCATAAATAAAGGAGAGATTACTCCTTCAACAGGAATCTTAAGATACAGCCCAGGCTATTGTGGATGGCATTTAAGCGGGCAGAAAAAGCTTTTTGAATTTCTTCATCCAGAAGATATTGGTGTCACACTCTTAGAAAGTTATCTGATGAAACCTTTGAAATCAATCTCAGGTGTGCTGGTTGCAGGAAAAAAAGAGATTCACAAGATTGAAGATTCATATCCGTTCTGCAGTCAGTGTAAAACACATTCCTGCCAGAAAAGAATAAAATTGCTTTCTTCAGAAAAAAACCCTAACAACAGGGAGCTGGACCATAATGGATAGGTTGAAAGAGATTTCTGAAAACCTGCAGCAAGGTGATGATAAAATGGTATCTGAACTCACAAAAAAGGCGATTGAAGAAAAAATCCCTCCAAAAGAGATACTCTATAAAGGACTTATTGCAGGAATGAACAAAATGGGAGAAAAATACAGAGCTCATGAAATCTTCCTCCCTGATGTGCTCCTTGCTGCAAAGGCAATGTATGGTGGAATGGATATACTAAAACCTTTGTTCATAAAAGAGGGCATTCCGACTATAGGAAAAGTAATTATAGGAACTGTCCGTGGTGACCTGCATGACATAGGGAAAAATCTTGTTGGAATAATGCTTAAGGGTGCCGGGTATGAGGTTATCGACCTGGGCAACAATGTCGCACCTGAGAAATTTATTGAGGTTGCGAAGGAGAAAAATGCTGCAGTTATAGGTTTGTCAGCTCTCCTTACAACAACAATGCCAGTTATGAAAAGGGTCGTAGAACTACTAAAAGAAGAGGGTCTCAGTGACAGCATAAAGGTAATAATTGGAGGAGCACCTGTCTCTGAAGAATTTGCCAGAGAGATAGAAGCAGATGCTTACGGCTATGATAGTGCAAGTGCGGTGGAGACGGTTAAAAGGCTGACAAGAGCACAAGTATGCGAAACGGGGAAAGGGAGAAACGGAGAATCGGAGGATAGGTGAATGAGTGGATGAGTGATGAGATTGCTTCGAGAGAAATTATGGAAGAAAACTCGCAATGACCTAAAAATGAATAACTTAATACCAATAAATTGGAGACAAATGTGAAAGATTTGTTGGAAAGGATAAGAAATGGGGAGGTTCTCGTTGCTGATGGTGCAATGGGAACAATGTTGATGGAACGTGGTCTTAAATCAGGTGAACCTCCTGAATCTTTCAATCTTACACGTCATGAGGTACTTGAAGAAATTGCCCTTCTTTATCTTAAAGCAGGTGCTAATATAATACAGACCAATACCTTTGGAGCATCTCCCCTGAAACTTTCGTTATACTCGCTTGATGATAAAACTGAAGAAATCAACAAAAATGCAGTGCTTGCAGTTAAGAAGATAGCGGGAAACCGTGCCTATGTCTCAGGCTCATGTGGACCAAGCGGGAAACTCCTCAAGCCATATGGAGATGTTGATGCGGAAGAAATGTATAATAACTTCGAACGACAAGTAAAAGCACTTATAGATGCAGGTGTTGATATTATATGCATCGAGACTATGACCGATTTGATGGAAGCGACCCTTGCCATTAAATCAGCAAAATCCGTTTCACCTTCAACCCCTCTTATTGCAACAATGACATTTGACCCAACACCAAAAGGTTTTTACACGGTAATGGGCATAAACATAGAAAATGCTGCGAAAGGCCTTGAAGATGCAGGAGCAGATATAATTGGCTCTAACTGCGGCAACGGCATAGAGAATATGCTCAAGATTGCAGAAGAATTTAAGGCTCGTAGCAATCTTCCCATCATTATTCAATCAAATGCTGGATTACCTGAAATGCATGGTGATGTAACTGTTTATCCTGAAACACCCGAATTTATGGCTGAGAAGACGAAAAAACTCGTTTCTATTGGTGTTTCAATTATCGGTGGTTGCTGTGGAACAACACCGGAGCATATCCGGCAAATCAGAAGGATAGTAAGCAGTAAGCACTAAGCAGGGGTCAGATGTCAGTTATTCAATCTTTTATTTCGTAAATGCTCAGTGAACACAGTCATTGCGAGCGACCGAAGGTCGCGTGGCAATCTCATATTGACCGAATGTGAATATGAGATTGCTTCGGAAGTCAATAAGGAAAAATACTCGCAATGACAGGCTTTTTAAGTCCAATGCAACGGTATTGATTGAATATTTACTTTATTTGCTATCATAACTTCTGAATTTTCCTAAGTTGTTCTTTATCTTCCAACTTCTCAAAAAAAATTTATAATGTTTTGGTAATCCGATTATAAACAGATTATAGCAGAATGCAAGGGAAAAATTTTGCCTTGACTTATGCTTCTTTTTCTGATAGTTAAATACTTAGCGAACTTCGTCATTGCGGGCATAAAGGTCATAGAATGTTGTTGACAAAATACATAATATATT
>SOKM01000165.1 GCA_004375785.1 Candidatus Cloacimonadota bacterium
ATGAATACTATTGCTGTAATTGGATTATTGTGGGGGGATGAAGGAAAGGGAAAGATTGTTGACCGTTTGAGTGAGAAAGCAGATATTGTTGTCCGCTACCAGGGTGGGACAAATGCGGGTCATACGGTTTATTATAGAGGTAAGCCACTTCCTCTTCATCTCATTCCTTCTGGAATCTTTAACAAAGGAACCGTATGTGTGATTGGTAACGGATGTGTCATAGATATGAAAAGCCTTTATGAAGAAATTCTCCTCCTTGAAAAAGTGGGAATTGATGTAAAGGGAAGGCTCTTTATCAGTGCACGTGCTCATGTAACATTTCCTTTTCATTTATACGAGGATAGAAGAATGGAAGAGGTCAAAGGTTCCAGGAGATTGGGGACGACCTTTAAGGGTATTGGACCAACATATGCGGATAAGTATGCAAGAATAGGGATACGGGCTGCTGACATTCTTTGTCCTCGTGACTTAAAGACATTAATAAAGTTTAACCTTAAAACAAAGGAAGGGATAGATAAGGAATTTGATTTAGAGTTACTGATAGAAGATTATCTGTCCATTACCGAAAAATTAAAAAAATACATTCATATTCTTGATACTGTTCTCTTTCTTAATAGTGAGATAGATAAAGGGAAGAAAGTTCTTTTTGAGGGTGCACAGGGGACGCTGTTAGATGTTGACCTGGGAACTTATCCATATGTTACATCGAGCAATCCAACTGTTGGAGGAATATGTACTGGAACTGGAGTTCCTGCCGCAAAGATTAAAAGAGTGATAGGAGTGGCAAAGGCTTATGCTACGCGGGTAGGAGAAGGGCCTTTCCCAACTGAATTTGAGGAAGATTTTGAGGAGCATTTCAGGAAAACAGCAAATGAGTATGGCGCAACGACAGGAAGACCAAGGAAATGCGGGTGGTTTGATGCGGTTGGAATTAGATATGCATGCATGGTAAATGGCGTAACCTCAATAGCGATTGCAAAGCTGGACTGCCTTTCCGGTATTAAAAAGATTAAGGTATGTGTTGATTACAGAACTCTTGACGGGAAAAACCTACCTTCCTTTACTGCTGATATTAGGAAACTTTTTGAAGTTAAACCTGTCTATGAAGAGTTCAGTGGCTGGAGTGAAGATATTCGTGGTATAACAAAATTGGAGGCACTTCCCGCAGAAGCACTTGAGTATCTAAAGGCATTAGAGGCTATACTTGAGACAAAGATAGTTATTATTTCAACCGGACCTGACAGAAAAGAGACTATTGTAAAAGAAGAAATATGGTAGTTCCCATATGACAATTTCTATAATCCACCATTAGGGTCAAGCGTTCAAAAAATATTTAATTCTTATGAATATACTCATTGTAAACTGGCAGGATAGACTTAACCCTTTTGCTGGCGGTGCAGAAGTTCATCTTCACGAGATATTTGGAAGAATTGCAAGCTGGGGGCACAAAGTAACCTTATTGGCAAGTGGGTTTCCAGGCGCTAAGAAGATAGAAATTGTGGACGGGATTAATATATTGCGGAAGGGAACAAGAAATGACTTCAACTTTTTCGTTCCCCTCACAGTGAAGGAAATTGTAAGGAAAGAAGAAATCGACATTCTTGTTGAAGACCTGAACAAGATTCCTTTTTTCACACCCCTTTTTATGAAGATTCCAACGATTGTTATTCTTCTTCATCGTTTTGGGAGGAGTATTTTCAAGGAAACAATTCTCCCTTTTGCGATATATGTTTATGTCACAGAATCGCTTGTACCTTTTATTTACAAGAATATTCCTTTTGATGTAATCTCAGAAAGCACAAAAGAGGACATTGTTATGTCTGGTATTCCAGAAGAGAGAATATCCATACATTACTGCGGAATAGACATAGATAGATATAACAGAGGAAAGAGAAATAAAATCCCATTCCTTGTAACATTTATGGGAAGAATAAAGAGATATAAAAGCATTGAACATCTACTGTACGCGGTTCCGAGTCTTATAAAGGAATTTCCACTTTTGAAAGTTATGGTAGTGGGTGATGGTGATGACCTCCCTCATCTGAAAAAAGTTGCAGCATCCCTCAAGATTCTCGACAGAATAAATTTTACTGGATTTGTTTCAGAAGATGAAAAGGTAAGAATACTTCAGGAATCAGAAATTGTTGTGAATACATCATCGAAGGAAGGATGGGGTTTAACTGTTATAGAAAGTAATGCTTGCGGAACCCCAGTGGTGGCAGCAGATTCTCCAGGGTTAAGGGATTCGGTAAAAGATGGATTCAATGGAATACTCTATCCTTACGGAGATATAGAAGCACTCTCTTCTTCTATAAGTAGATTATTAAAAAGACCGGAACTCCTTAAAAAGATGCAAACGGATGCGATTGAATGGTCAAAAAAGTTTGACTGGGATAGGTCTGCAAAAGGAATACTGGAACTTCTTACAAAAAGGATATCGTGTGAGATATAAAAGAGTTCTCCTTATAGTATTCAGATTTATGATAGGCTTTGGGCTTTTGTATTTTCTTTTCTGGAAAATGGATACGAGTAAAATCATTGAAATACTTAAGCAAACAGACCTTATCTTCATTGTTCTCGCAAGTATCTTATTCCTCTCAGCAATTGTAGTTGTCTCTTGGAGGTGGAAGCTCCTCCTTTCCGCCCATTCAATCGCTATACCGTTTCACAAAACAGTTGCTTATTACTTGGTTGGTTTTTTCTTTAATAATTTTCTTCCAACAGTGATTGGTCTTGATTTAATAAGGGCAGTCTATGCATCAAATAACTACGGGAAAAAAGCCGAATGTTTTGCTTCCGTTATTTCAGAAAAGGTTATTGGTCTTCTCGCTATATTGCTTCTTGGTGTTTTATGGCTACCTTTTTATATTATGAAAGACCGTTTTATTCTCTTTATATTTCTTGGACTACTGCTTCTAACAATCTTATTTATAATAGGTATCTTTCTCTTTCTAAAAAGAGAAATCCTGAGAAAATCTGCCTGGTTATTCAAGATAAAATTCCTTTTGAAATTGAAGGTTAAGATAAAGAACCTTTATGGAGCATTATACTATTATAGGAGGAGAAAACCAGCAGTTTTTTGGGCTTTGCTTCTATCATTTCTTTTTCAGATAATTTTGATTACTATGGTTTTCTTTATTGGCAGAGCTCTCTTAATAAGAATACCTTATTACTATTATCTTGCATTCATTCTAGTGATTAATATTGGAAGTATGATTCCTGTAACCCCAAACGGAATTGGGATTAGAGAGAGTTTATATGTATACCTGTTTAGTCTTGCGGGTGTTGAATCCTCCCAGTCAATCCTTGTTTCAATAATCTATTTTGGTATTATAATGCTTGTCAGTCTTTCAGGAGGGGTTATCTTTATATTTGGGATAAAAAGGGAAGAGTAAAAATTTTTTCCTTGACACATGCTGTTTTTTGTATTATAGTGTAGTAGAGAAAGTATTATGAAGAAAATAAAGAGATTCCGTTGGAC
>SOKM01000179.1 GCA_004375785.1 Candidatus Cloacimonadota bacterium
ATTTCACAAGGCTTCTCAATGCCTGTATGAATTCCAAAAGGCACTTAACGCCTCCCTCATTAAATGTGTCAATTTTAACCACGGTTCATATTGAAAAATTTTACCATAATAACCAAGAAATGTCAAGTATTTTTTTAACAGAAATGTTAGGTAAAAAAATGATTGACAGATCATTGCATCTATGATAACTTATTTTCGATGTTAATTTTATAACCATTATTACTAAGGAGGGAATATGCATTATTCTCCAAAAATAATTTCTTTCTTTTCAGTTATTTTTGTACTTTGTGGATTTACCTTTTTTTCGTTGAATACTACAAGTTGCACCAAAACAGTCACAGAAGTTGTCCACGATACAACAGTTGTTCATGATACTACACAACAGAATTTTGTTTCCTGTATGCTTTATAGTGGGGGTTCTGAAGTTTGTCTTTTTTCTAATCCTCTAGCAGATCCCGACTCAGTTGATGCAAGAAAAGAATGGAATGGTGACAGTATAATTTTCCTTATCAAGCTTACTTACCCTGATCATGTACGGTTGAAAGATAACACTAATAATATTGCTTGTACGACCTATACAATAAAGGTGACATCAAATCTTGGAGATGCAGAAGGAAATATCTGCATTCCTGGAGGTACATCAATGACTCTCCCTTCAAATGGAGACACGCTTCCAATAGGCGATGTCACAGTATCATGGACGACTGGACAAAATGCTGATTTTTACTGGATCAATGGATTCATGATTTCTTACGATAGTTTAGGTTCAGGTTTTAAACTAACAGATATAGATACATTTATAATTGCTGTTTCTTTTCTTATCCCCTCTACTTTCTTCAATATTGATAGTGCTAAATATCATTATGTGTATTTAGATGTCTATCCTTACTCCGGTTCACTTCCTGTTCCTGGAACTTCTGGAAATATGACGGGGACTTTGAATGGATTTCTTAATGGATTAGGAAATGGTGACTGTGTGTTTTTTTATGTAGGGACACCGATAGGGAAAGCCGATCAACTTCATAAGAAGAGAGAGATATCTCTTGATGAAATAAGAAATGCATATCTCCGTGCCGTCGGTGTTAAGTAGTAGTTTATTCTTTATATGACGGCACATTTTAAAAAGAGTGACCTAATAATTTCCCCATACAAACCTGTACTGTGCCATTTTTGTGCCAATTTTAGATACAAATAGCCAAGAATAATAGGACTATCCAAGATAACCAAGATTGGAAAATAAAGAGGAAGAGACAATAGAAACAAGGGATTCGCGTGAATCCCTTTATTCATACTACTTTCCTGAATTACCCCAAAATCAGCAGTTACTGGATTTGAAGTGCGACGCTCTATCCAACTGAGCTATAAAAAATGGAAACAGCGCCCATTCATGGACACTGTAAAAAGGGCTAAGGATTAATAAAAGGTTTCAATTAGGGTTTAATGAAGGGTTTAAGTAAGCAATAAATACTTATGTCCATAATTCCCATATATTTAGAGTTAAATCTGAACTAATTCCCTTGCTCTCTCAACGATAAAATTGGACTCTTTTGTAAAGAAAAAGTTGCGAAACTCGTATTGTTGCCCCCGCTCCTACCTTTTTCACGACAGAGAGCATAGAGAGTTACGTTATTAGTCATTTGTCATTGGTCAAAGGGTCATTCGAAATAATTTGACTAATGGAAAATCATTTGATATAATGTATTATTCGATATATGAAAAGGAGGTTGAAATAAAGAAATTGATCAAAATCAGGTAGAAACCATAAATTTCCAAGAATTTACATAACAATTCCATTCTCACTTACATTAAACGAAACTAAAACACAACCCAACTGTCTATATATAATAGAACAATAATCAAATGGAAAAATGAGAAATATTCAGAATCCTGAAATACTAAAAGCACTTGCCCTGTTTCTAATAACTATTTTTACTGCATTCATTAAAACTACACCATGTAAAGCAACGGTTGCAGACTTAATAAACACGAAAGAAGGATTAAAACCTAAACATACTCTTAGCGAACTATCTGTTTTTGCTCCTGTAGAAGCCTATATTAAACTTTCACAAGAGCCTCGCTTAAAAGAGACAGTAACAGCCACAATTACTGTTACTTTTCTTGATGATATTTCCTATATATTTAGAAACAAGGATGAAATGATCAAAGATAAAACTTATGATAAATTTGTAAAAATGTTTTCAAAGAATCTTCGGTGGGAAAAAGATATTCCTAGACATATGAAATTGGTACTTATACCATCAAAGGGTGTTGAAATACTTAATGGAAATAAAGAGATTTATTGGGATATGAAGAAAGGAGAGACAAAATCATTTCAGATTGATTTGAGATTAAACTCGTCTCCTATTAGTTTATCTGGAGCAATATTTTGGTTTTTGGCTAATGAAAAAAAAGGGGCACGTCTTTCTTCTTCAGTCAAGGGGATTGGATTTGTCCTTCTAAACAAAAAAACAGGCCGATTGGGGACCAGAAAAGAGTTGGAAGAGCTGCTTAATAAATTACCAGAATACGGGTATGATATTATATTAGGAATGAGAGCAAAAAAATGGGAACTTTATCCACAGGAAGAAGTAGAGATGATTCGAGAAACATTGCCTGATAATGCTCGTAAACCATTAGTTAAGATTCAGAAACAGATGAGAGAGATTCAAATGCTTGATTCTTCTTTAACTGATTTAGAAATTCTTGGAATGTTACATGATATTACTTACCAAATGGTGGTTCGTTATGGGATACATAAGAAAGAAGAATCACTACCTATTTTACTAAGAGGAAGAATACTGGTGAAAGAACAGAATCTCTCCAAATGGGATGCAATTGATGAGATAGTTGAAGAAATGAATCAAAAACGACAAAGAATGAAGCTCATTTGGTCTACTGCTGTATTTTCTTCCCTAATATTATTTCTGATCTTTCTCATTGCACTCGAGAGAATGAAAAGAAGAAAAATCAGGTAGTTCTAACCAATTCCACCACCTTTTTCACATAAATACCTGCATTTTCTTCATAAAAAAAGTTGCGAAACATCTTAGAATTATGACATACATAACTCGGTGCTGAGCGAAGCCCGGAGGCTCCCGAAGGGAGTAGTCGAAGTGCTCGTCTCGTTGCCCCCGCTCCCACCTTTTTCACCGCAAAGACGCAAAGACCGCAAAGAAAATACTTTGCTGTTTTCTTTTTGCTACTTGCTGCTGTATTTGCCGCGGATTTACACGGATATTTTTCTTGACATTCAGTTAAAAAGTTATATAATAAAATAAAGTTGATAAGAAAATAACTGGGAGAAACAATGAGGAAAAAGGTCGAGATGATAGGAGTAAAACTGCTAACGTTGTTCTTGTTTAATTCAGCATATGCAACAACCTGGCATGTGCACCCGGATTCTACACTCAACACCATTCAGGCAGCGCTCGATTCCTGTGCAGATAATGATATTGTGCTGGTTGCGCCTGGTACCTATTATGAGAATATCGTATGGCCAAACACCCAAGGTATACAACTCATAAGTGTACTATGGCCTGATACAACGATAATAGATGCAAGTGGATATGGAAGAGTGATAACAATAACTACCGGCGTAGATTCACTAACTTCAATAAATGGATTTACGATTCGGAATGGGTTTGATTACGGGGGTGGTAGCGGCATCTACTGCATCAGCTCTTCGCCAACTATTACTAACAATACTATCACTGAGAACACTTCTAATTATTATGGCGGTGGTATCTTCTGTGAAGGGGAGTCTTCACCAACTATCACTAACAATATTATCACTGGGAATATAACTTCTTGGGGTGGTAAAGGTGGTGGCATCGCCTGCTATTTTTGCTATTCTGCAATTATTATCTCTGCCAACACCATCACTGGGAACACCGCTGATCGTGGCGGCGGTATCTTCTGCTGTGGTGGTTCACCAATTATCGACAGCTGTACTATCTCGAACAACAGTGAAGATGGTGTATACTGTGAAGAGGGGTCCAGCCCTCTAATCAACCACAATGATATTACGGACAACATCGGCTATGGGGTTCAGAATGTAGATTCAAATATCATTGTTAATGCTGAATACAATTGGTGGGGAGACTCAACTGGTCCTGGTGGTGTAGGTCCAGGTACAGGGGATGAAGTCAGTGAGTGGGTGGATTATGAACCTTGGCTTCCAGGTCCTGTTGGTGTCAAAGAAGATAAAAAAGACAGGAGACATAAGTCCACAGACTTGAGACTCATTTGCCACCCAAATCCGTTTAGCACTTCAGCCACCATTACTCTGTCCCTACCCAGCATAGGGCAGAGAGCGGAGGGCATAGGGCTGACTATTTATGATATAAGTGGAAGATTGGTCAAATCAGTTCCACTGACAACTAACCATTTATCACTCGGCACTGACTTATCGGCTGGCATCTATTTTCTCAAGGTTGACGGCAAGTCTGTCGGGAAAGTGGTGAAGGTGAGGTGAAAAAATGAAAACGAAAGTCCAATTAATTTTCTCTTTTCTGCTTATCTCAATTGCGCTATTTGGGAAACAGCACTCAATCACCAACGAATATGAAGAAGTATCATTCTCATATGCTAAAGGAGATACAGATGAATACGGTTACTATTGGCTAGACAGCAATGAACCAGGAGGACCAATATACAACTGGATTGATATAACAGGAATAGGGACAAAGGTAAATGGTCTGATTGACGATAACAATGTGGGCCCTTTCTCAATAGGCTTTGATTTCCCTTACTACTGGTATAAACGCAACCAGTTCTGGGTTAATTCAAATGGTGCAATCTCATTCTCAGATCCACAAGTCTATATACCTCAAATCTTTGGATTCTATATCCCAAATCCAAATCCACCGAATGACCTTCTCATCCCATATGGAGCGGACCTAATATTTGAAGGTGTTGATACTGCTGAATGCTATTATTATACAAATAATGTAGATACATTTGTTGTCTCATATATAAAAGTTCCTGGGATGGAAATGGGACAACCTATTGGTACACATACATTCCAGCTTATTCTCACACGTCAGGATAGTTGCATCTACTTCCAATATGGAAAACAATATAATTCCTACTCATTCCTTAATTGTGCAGGCATAGAGGATGAATCAGGTTCTATTGGACTCCAGGTCTTCTATTGGGACCGGCCTGATTCTGGCTATGCGGTTAAATTCATCCCCCCTGACTCAACAATTGGCGTAGATGAATCAGAAAATAGAAAACAGAAGACAGAATTGGAAATGCAACTCCTCTGCCATCCGAACCCGTTTACCACTTCCACCACCATTCACCTCACCAGCATAGCGCAAAGCGCAGAGGGCATAGAGTTGAAAGTCTATGATGTGAGCGGAAGATTAGTCAAGTCAGTTCCACTTACCACTAATCACCTATCACTCGGCACTGACTTATCTCCTGGCATCTACTTTCTCAAACTCAACGGCAAGCCTGTCGGGAAAGTGGTGAAGGTGAGGTGAATAAAAAGAAAATGAAAAAAATTAAACCACAGAGAACACGGAGAAGAATTTGTGTAATTCCCCCACTATCAAACCCCCAAAGAAAGTGAGAATGCAAATACTTTTTTTCTCCCTTCTAATTACTGATTGAAGAACCAGAAGGAAAAAATTGCGAAACTCCGCTGAACCTAAACGTACTGTAGAAAAATGTTGACAAACTGTTAGTATGGCTATAGAATAAAAGCAAATAAAGAGGTCAAAAACAGGAGGCAATTTATGGGGAAAACAATATCTATAGAACTTCCAGAGTCATTAACACGCCTCTGGAAATCAGATGAGGAGTTAACAAAAGAGATGAAAGAATCTCTAATTTTAGAACTCGTTAGAAAGCACAAACTGAGCTTCAGGGAAGGAGCAAAACTTCTGGATATAGTATATCAGGATTTTTTAGATCTTATGTCTGAACATGACGTCCCAATGGTTGATTACGAACCTGGCGAATTAAAAGAAGAAGTTAAGACTATAGATAGAATAATGGAAGCGAAAAAATGAGAGTTATTTGTAACTCCAGTCCACTTATCCTCTTTTCCCGAGCTGGATTATTAGATATCTTGAAGTCTTTATTCGATAACTTAGTTATTCCCGAAGAAGTATTCAATGAAGTAACTCGGAAAGGGAAACTTGGAGAAAAAATAATCAAAGATGCCGATTGGATAACAACAGTAGAAGTACCAAAAGAAGATACCATAAGAAAGTACTATGAAAAACGTTTTATTTCATCTGCGGACCCATCAGTAATAGCTCTGGCTAAAAAAGAGAATGCAGATTTAGTATTAGCATCTTTCCCTTCTTCTAATTACTCCTAATAATTAGAAAGTAAGAAATATAGATGTATACTTTCCTCTCATTATTCTTATAACAGATTTTTACTTAATTATTAGTTTTGAGAGTTATGGTAGGCAAAGTCCGCTGATTCCCACCAATTCCACTGTCTTTTTTGCATAAACACCCACATTCCCTTCATAGAAACCCCATTAGAGACTACGAATGAATATAACCAACGGAAACGCAAATGCGTTTCCTATCTCTAAAGGGGCAGGAAGTTGCGAAACCTCTACGGATTTTCCCCTACATAACCTGGTGCTGAGCCCTTCGTTTCACTATCCCTCTGTCATTCTGAGTAACCAGCACTTATCAACTATGGAAGAATCTCGCCTTTCCCTTTCGTTTACTCGAGGGTAAGCCCTGCACCGTATGGTTCAGGGTAAACTCCGTCGAAGTGCTCGTCTCCTATAAAAAATATTTCATACCTTAATCTTCCTCTCCCTTGAAGGGAGAGGAATGAAGTGAGGGTGAATAGGCGTTTCATATTCACTAATTGACCCCGCTTCCACCTTCTTAACCACAGAGAACACGGAGGGTTACGTTATTAGTCATTTGTCATTGGTCAATGGGGTCATTCGAAATAATTATTGACAACAATGATAAAAGATTATATATTATAATAGAGATTAAAATGGAAGATTTTAAGAAACTGTTTATAATAGGTTTGTCGATATCCTTTCTAACAGGAAACCTATTTGCTCAATCGAAACCATTCTGGAAGAAATTGAAATATGGTTTTGAATATAAAGGAGGTATATGCTGGGGAGGGAACTATTTGAAATCAGCACAATCCAGTAAATGCATTACTTCCTTAGATTCCTGGTATGGCATAAATTCTATAGAGGGGAGCGTTTTCTTCCCGCAAAGCAATGATAAATATATTAAGGTGGGATTTGACTATGGATGGGCAAACCTATCTAATATAGCAGGAGTCCCTGATAAAATTATGGAAAGCCCCTATGAATGGTATTATTTGCTTTATACAGCATCCGATGAATGGCAAATAAGAAAATACTCCATAAATATCGAAAGAATAACCAAATCATATATATCTTTTGGTCTCGAAATAGCATACAGTGAAGGAAAAACAACGGAATTCCTTTATATGAGTGACATTCAGGAGTACAACTGGACTCTCTTTGAATCTGCCTTAGTCACAAGGAAATGCTTCGGGGGAGGGGCATTTATAAAATTTCAATGGCAAAGAAGACTAACTAATAACATTCACATCAATCCCTTTGTTATAACAAAGATATCAGCTGTATCTGAAATTTCAAATAATGTACCGTGGCCATATAGTCGAGAAGGTATCCTTAAAATTCATTACTCTGGAATATATGCAGGAATGAATCTAACCTTTGGAGATTATTAAATTGGCTGCTACGCAAAAGACTCTAAATTTAAACAGGGATGGAAAGAGAGTCTGATTAAAATTATCTTATTAAAGAAACTTTTCTAACGGATATGAATTTGCCAGATGTTAATCTTATGAAATAGACTCCACCCTGAAGTACATTACCTGAATTATCCTTACCGTCCCAGGTTACTTCAGTGCCAAGTTTGTAGGAGCAATCTCCAGATTGCGATAGTGAAAAGTCTTTCACTAATCTCCCGCTCACATCATAGATTTTCAACTCTGATACTCTGGTATTCTGATGTTCTGATAATCCTTGAAGGGTAATGGTGGTGGAAGTGGTGAATGGGTTGGGATATGGAGGGAAAAGAAATATATCTCTTTTTAACCCTGACTTCTGTTCCTCTATACCAGTATATTCAGGTGGGTCTGTGGTGAATTTCAGTGCCAACCCATCGTCAATATTAGAAGCACCATCAGCATATGTACCATTATAGAGATACTGGATACCAATATTCTCATCCTCATTTTCGATTCCAATAGTTGAGGATAGTGGATAAATAATTGTTTTGTATTGACACACAATCTCTCCATCTCCAGTTATCGTTGAATAATAATTAGGGTCGTAGAATATGGCTTCGAAGGTTTCCGGGTCGGCTGGATGGGGAATTGAATCTGAATAGAGATGATATATCCTGCTCCATTCGACAATAAACCAGTGGTTTGTGGATTCATACTTATAGTAGATATGACCTGGGAAGGGAAGACTATCAGAGAGGTCATCCCAGAAAGGTGCAATCATTGCAGGTGGACCATAAGTGTCAGGGATTGGCCAGTTTGCATATGTTCCGAGATTAGTATTTCCAACAGTAATCCATCCATTCGCACAGATGGAAATGGAATCATAGTTTATGCCATAGTATTTGAATGTGAAAGGCAGGGAAAGTGTTGCCGTTCCGTCTTCACCTAAAGGAAGAATGGTTCCAGAACCTCCGTAGGTTGGGTCGAGTTCAACCCAGTTATAAACAGGTGCCTCTGTGTATGAAGTATCATAACTATCGTAAGCATAGTATCCATATTCATCAGGCCCGGTCGGACTTCGGTTTGTTACGGGTGAAATAGTAATCTCGAAATTTAGCGTATCTACATAATAACCACTTGCTGTAAGATAGAGGGTGAAGGGAACTTTGTGTCCTGTATGAACGTTTGGTGAGATAGAAATATTGAATCTGTTTGAGGAATTTGTTGCACTATTACCGGGGGATATGTCTCCAAAGGTTCCAAGGGAATCATTTATAGAGATAAAAGAATCACTGGAAGAAAGAGTAGCATTAAGATTAAGTGCAGAAGCGTTACCTTCGTTTTCAAGGGTTACTGCGAATCCACCACTCTCTCCAGGTTCTGGTTCTCCGTTACCTCCGTCATAAAATATAAAATTCATATATGTAATGTTGCAGGCAAAGATGGGAAGAGAGAAATATGAATACCAGGTGGAATCATTATCACTTATATAAAGGGAAAAGCCAAGAGAATTCCCGTATCTTAATTCATCAGAAACGACAAAGTCATAATCTTCGTTGCTGATGGAGGTATCTCCCGGAAGAATATTTCCAAAGTTTTCTGTAGAATCTGTCACTGTTACAAGTGCATTTGTAGTTTTAAGAAGAGCAGTAACGTTGTAAGAAGTCTGTATTCCAAAGTTTTTTAAAACAACAGGCATTTCAATAGTTTCCCCCGGGTTAATCTTTCCATCGTTATTACCACTGCTCCCGCCAGAGTTATCGTCATCAATGAAGTGGTTTTTATAGCCTATATAGATGTTGTTTGATATAACAGGAACCTCAGCCTCATAGGGTATAAAATTTAAGGCTGTCACTGTGACACTGAGTGTTCCCGGTGTTGTTGGAGTAATGAGAAAATAAGATTCACCATAAACATCCGTATAATTGTAAGAATATACCTCATCCCCTTTCACAAGACAGACGAGTGCATTTTTTAGAGGGGAACTATTATTATCTTTTACAGAAACATCAAAACCCACATTACCACAGGAGATAATAGATGGATGAGAAACTGTTAAGTCTAGTGGAACGTCTGTCCATAGATTGAGTTCAGGGTCACCAAGGATGTGGTAAACTCCATATTCTATCCTTGTTGTATCATATTCTGGATAGCAAATAAACATAAAAAGTTTACCTGCGTTCATTGCCTGTCCTAAGATTGTAAGCGAATCATTAAAGATTGCCCTGTATATTCCAACATCAAGTGCATTGTTTCTACTTGCATATGTCCAGTGCGAAGCACCTATGAATGCAACACCTCCTTTTGGTGTTGACGGTGTTCCTACCCTGAGCCAGACCTCTCCGAAACATTCACCACCTCCCCAGTTAAATTTACCTGCACCACAGTTTAAACTTGTCATTACAGGGAGTTTCCATCCGTTGGATAAAGTAAAAAGGTCATCAGTATTATAATCTGGTTCTCTCCATCCGTAGCCCCAACCCCCGCCTCTGTAATTGACATAGGCTCTGCCATTATTTATTGCATTTGATATCATTGTTGCATTTGCCCCGCTTCTCGCAAACAAGGTATCGACCGTATAACCATAATCCTCTACAAATTCCTGGACCCATATCTTTGTTTCTGGTTGTGAATTAAAGTCCTGTCCGGAAACACAGAGAAATTTATTAAGCCAGGTTGCAGGAGACTGCGGTGCTCTTTCATATCCGAATATCTTGGATATGATAACATTAAGTTCGAAACTGTTATCAACAGAAATCCTGCCAAGAAAAATATCAGGAAAGAGGTCAGAACCTTCCAGTTGACTGTATGGAAGGTCGGTAGCATAAATTCCATGCCGTGGGTCATCATCGTAGAATGTCGACATAGCATTAACATCTCCAATCAGGAGGACGTAATCAGGTGCAACTTCCCAGGTGTAGTATGCATTAGAGATATAATTTTTGATTTGATTGTTTGTAAAACCTGTTTCTGATGTTTTCTTGACAAATGCCCTGTTCCCTTTTCTGTTTTTCCAGTCAGCCAGTGGAAGCACAGTATTATATAGCGCATCAGGGACAATTATGAGATAGCTCCCCCTCTCAACGCGTAAACCTTCCTTAAAACTTTCGTAATTAATAACAAATTTCTTATAGAGGTGTTCAAAGGCTTCTGAGAGGGTTTCTCTCCTGTGAATTTTTACATTTTGAGGATTAAAATAAGAAAATAAAAGTTCTATTTCTATTTCTTTGATTACCCTGATTTCCCTTTTTTCAGGATTGTATTTGATTGGATATATGGTCAAGGGGATAAATCTTACATCTCTTAAAATAGACGGTTGACCTGCCTCTATAGTTTTATAAGGATACCATATATCCTTTTTATAAAATTCACTATCTACTTTGAATAGAGGTCTATCGTAATCAGTACCCCTGTTGTAAGGAATAACTACAATATCTTTTAATGTGTAACTTTTCGTACTGATTACGGTATAATTACACGTCGCATTGTCTGGAATAGCAATTAGCCGCGTAACAGCAGGAAGTTCAGGTTTGCCAACAGAACGGGTTGTTCCCTCTAATGGGAACACAATTTTCTTATAGCCTGACTCTTCAACAATTTCAGGTCTCTCGAATGTTATCCTGAGAACGGTTTTAGTATCGTTTGACAGCACCACCTCAGTTGTAACATTACCCGATGGGTCTGCATAAGAAGTCCTGAATGAAATGATTAAAAAGAAAAAAATAAGTTTTCCTATTTTTTTCATATAGTGACGAGAATAATCTGTTATTGAACCCATACAAAGTGTTATATTGTCCTTAAAATTTACGATACACATAATTGTTAAGGGGTTTGTCCATCGCCATAAAGTTATATTACCTCATCTCGATGCAGATAATCTTTTCAACAACGCTCTCTTTTTTTGTTTTGAGAACAGCAAAGTAAATACCCGAACTTAAACGGATCTCTTCCTCTTGACACTCTATTACAAACCTTCCTCCAACATCAAAGAATTTGGCACTGCTACCCTTAGGAATCTTGATTACCCCAGTGATAATTGAAGGAAGGTATCTTTTAATTGTTACAACCCCTACCTCCTCGTTTTCGAAAATACCTTGTCCAATCGGTTGTGCAAGGCTAGCCAGGGCAGCGACACCGACCTTTGTTGTCAGCCAGCAGAATCTGAGATCGTTAAAACCTCCTCCGATAGTATCTCCTAAGGTGTGATAAAATGGATTCCAACCAAGTGGATATTCAATGTGACATAGTGCGGAAACACCAATATCCCAGAAACTGGCGTGGTCACTCCATACCATACCAGGGTCAACTTCAGGATAAATCTCCACCTCTGGAACATATGAATTAGCACAGGAATCGACAAACTGCATCAACCATATGGACTGATTGTCACTATAGATTTTTAGCCTATCAGGAGAAGTATCCATATAGCCAATCATGTCAGCGTTTAGACATCCATACATTGGGTCACCCATATGTTCTAAACACCAGGCCCAGCTACCAACCAGACCCTGCTCCTCTCCGGTAAAGCAGATAAAGACCAACCTGTGCTTGAACTCATAATCTGCCATTACCCTTGCTGCTTCTAAGACGCAAGCCGAACCTGAGCCATTATCATCAGCACCTGGGGCAACTGGCTCATTCATCCATGGTGAACCAATGGTTGCATCAAGATGGGCACATATCACATAGGTTGAGTCATCATTCTCACCCACTTTTACTGCAATGACATTAGGTGCATATGAGGAATCGTAAGAGTGAAGATAGACTGA
>SOKM01000305.1 GCA_004375785.1 Candidatus Cloacimonadota bacterium
ATCGTACAGGGTTGTGCTGGCGACATACGGTTAGCCATTCTTGCTCCAGCCCCCCAGTAATATCCTGACGAGGGTGAGCCGTCGTCGTATATGAGTGTATCTATCTGTCTTCCCAACGGTGAAGGGTAGAGAATCTTTTCACTTGAACCTTTAGTAGGATCAGTAAGAATGAATTCGAGCGTATCAGGAATTACCTCAATGTCAGGTTCTGCTGCACCACCGTACTCAACAATAGCCCTTACCATAAGGTCACCATTGAGACCTGGGTTTACCGTCCAGCTACTTCCATCAGCTGAGATTGCCTGTCTGTCACCGTAGTCTGGACTCGCATCCGCACAAATACGAGCAGAGTCCCCAGGACTCCACCAGGGAAGCCAGCAACCAACCCAGAAATCATTCGTATCATAATAGCCGCCAGTGAAATCACCCCTGCTCCAACTTGGATATGGTGTACTTGTAGCAGCAAGAGGTCCATCAACCATAGCACCGGGAGTTCCTCCAACGTCATCCCAGACAGCCAGAGTACAGACCGGGGGTGAACCACTTACAAGATATATCATAAAGAGACTTGCTTTAACAGTGCATGGCTGGCTTGGTGTGAACCTTACTGCCCACCAGAGCGCATTGCTTGCACCCTGATAAAGCCACGCTGCTGTTCCATCATCGTAGTACAGTGTATCAAGCTGCCTGCCAAATGGGTTTGATGGGTCACCATTCAAGGTTTTTAAAATAACTGGCTTTGATGATGGTTCAAGGAGTGCCTCTCCATCTACGAGTTTAATCTCGTTTGCCAGGAGGAAACTTGCTAAAAGTAAGACCAAGATAGAAAATAAGATAGATTTTCTTATCATTGATACCTCCTTTTATTTTATTTGTTTATAAAATTTCCTCACCTCCTTTTATTTGAATATATTATTTATATAAGATTTTCTTTTAGTTGTCAAGTAAAAAAAAAACAGTATTTTGAAATTCTGCAGATATGACACTTAGGAGAAATGGGTCTGCAAAGGTTTTGACCATAAGCAACAAGCAGGTCATTGAAGATAATCCAGTATCTTGAAGGGAGTTTTTCTCTCAAAGCCATTTCTGTCTCATAAGGAGAGGTTGTTCGTACGTAACCCCATCTGTTTGCTATTCTGTGAACATGGGTATCCACACAAATACCCTGTTTTTTATACGCAACAGTTACAACAAGGTTTGCGGTTTTTCTTCCTAAACCTGGAAGTTTCAACAGTTCATCGATTTCATCAGGGACTTTTCCCTTATATATCTCGAGCAATATTCTACTAACTTTTTTTATTGTCTCCGCCTTTCTTCTATAGAATCCAACAGGATAAATCGCTTGCCTAATTTTTGAAAGTGGAAGTTTTAATATATCGTAAGGATTATCAGCAAAAGAAAAAAGTCTCATAGATGCCTCTTTCGTAACTGTGTCTTTTGTTCTCAAGCTGAGGATACAGGATATAAGAACTCTGTAAGGGTCCTTGTTAGGAGTTTTTCTTTTTTTAACATCTCTTTTTAATATTGCAATAACCTTCTTTATATCATTGTTATTCATCTTGAATGATACGTTATTGTGAGCCAGGATGGCTCACCTGTCGGCATGCGATTTATCTGTTTTCAAGGATAGGTATATGAATTGTGACAACAGCACCATTCCCTTTCTTGCTCTTTACATCAATAGTTCCTTTATGGTGTTCTACAATCCTTTTGGCAATTGACATCCCGAGACCTATCCCCTTTTTTTTACCCTTTGAATAAAAAGGTTCAAAGATATTTTTAAGTGTTTCTTTATCAATACCGATTCCTGTGTCCGTAAATTCTATGTTGACATGTTTTTTGTTTTTTGAGGTGGAGATTTTGAGTTCACCACCATCTTTCATTGCATCTGATGCATTAGAGATTATGTTGAAGAAAACCCTCCTCATCTTTTGAGGGTCTATTTCACATTTACAATCTGTGTTTAAGTGAAGATGGAGTTTGATATTTTTCTTTTCAAGTTCCTCGTTTGAGATAAGTAAAACCTCTCTTACAAACTTATCGACATTAACAGAAATTTTTTCAAGTTTGTATTCACCCTTTGAGAATTCGAGTATTTCACGAGTCATTTTAAGGATAATATCAATCTCATACAGTATTGTTGAAGCAGCATTATTAAGAAATGCAGTTACTCCCTTGCTGTTCTTTATATACTCAGCATAACATTTCACAACACTTAATGGATTCTTCAGGTCATGGATTATACCTCCAGCAACCTTGCCAATGGTCGACAATCTTTCAGTTTTTAATAGTTCTTTCTGAAGATTTTTAAGGTCGCTGTATGCTTTTCTTAACTCTTTATTCTTCTTTTTGAGATTCTTTATCAGCCTGAGGTCCGTTTCTCGAATTCGTGAACTCAGGGTCTTCATTATTTCAAAGGAAATATTTGGATATTTATTAACTAATCTCTCGAAATCACTTTTGTACAACCTTAGAAGTGTGGAATCTTTTTTTACAAGAATACTGGCTGAACGTGGTTTGTTTTCGAGGATGGACATTTCACCAAAGAAATCATATGGTCTCAAGGAAGTAACCTTTTCTTTAGCCTTTCCTTTTAATACTTCAACTTCGCCTTCAATAATGATAAAGAGGGAGTCTCCCATCTCTCCCTCTTTAATAATTGTTTGTCCTTTTTTATAGGTTTCCTTTTTCAGAACCCTCCGAATCTTCTTAAGCGAAGGCGAATCAAGGGTAGCAAACAAAGGAATATTTTTTAATAATCCTATCTCACTTCCCATTTTCCTCCTGGATGATTTCTACCCTCCTATTCTTTATTCTTCCCACGTCTGTTTTATTATCATGCTTTGGTCTTGATTCTCCAAAGTATTCTATGTTTAGCCTTTTTCCACTTATTCCTTTTTTGATTAGATAATTTTTGACAGAGCGCACTCTCTTTTTAGAAAGCTGCAGATTATATGCTGCCGGACCTATACTGCATGCGTGCCCGGATAGTGTTATTATAATTTTATCCTCTGAACCCTTAAGGTAATCGGCAAGGCTGTCAAGCTCTGAATAGTATTTTTTCTTTATGAAATATTTATCAAAATCGAATATAACATCCATGAATGTGATGACCTTTACTTTAATTTTCATAAGTTTGTACAATCTTTCAGTTATTGAATCAGCCTTTATGAGAAATGTATCACCAAGCGGAGAATATCTCTTCTTAGTAATACCAACAGTATAACTCCCTTCCTCCAATTTGACATTGAATTCACCTGAGAGGGAATCACTTGCAATGCTCATATCCTTAAAAGTTATCGTAGCACCAAGTGGTTTTTCAGTTTCAGCATCAACAATCTTACCCTTAAATGTTCCAATCTTCTCGATCATTCTCAGGGCATAGACCCTTTCAGTGGTTGAATCGGAAATAATAGAGAAGGTATCCTTTTCCGAATAATA
>SOKM01000231.1 GCA_004375785.1 Candidatus Cloacimonadota bacterium
TTGAAGATGTCCATGCTTTTATTGAGAAAATGGTAAACAATGCGATTGAGTGTATACAAACCAGAAAATGAGGAGTCAGTCCTATAAATTATAAAACTTTGGGATTTAATGGGATGTGGACAGGAAGGATATAAATATAAAAAAATACTGGAGGAAATCGCTCATTTTCATTTTACTCATCTCTATTAACGTTGCAGTGTTTTCTGTTTGTTATGGAAAAATGGAAACTTGGGAGCCTAAGAATACGTATGCATTGATTGTTGGTGTTCTTGATTGGATGGATAAAGAATTAACACCATACACCAAGGAGAACAGGCAGGATCGGGCATTTGAGGCTCAGTTAGTTGCAGACGGAGTACCTGAAGAGAATATCGTGTTTCTTGAAGACTCGGAGGCTACGAGGGATTCAATAATTAGTGCACTCCAGAATATTGTGAAATGCTCGCATAATACACTAATTTTTTACTACGCTGGACACGGGATACGCCGGGGTAATGAGACATTTTTCGCAAACTACGATGTGAATACCAGACAGGTGGAAAAAACTGGATTTTCTCTCACTGAACTTGGACGCATTCTCAAGGGTAGTTGGAAAGGGAATCGTCTTCTTCTATTTGCAGATTGTTGCCACTCAGGTGCACTGGCATCGGTAGTTAAGCTGTTTGAGGGGTCCGATGCCACCTGTGCCGCTTGCATTACCTCTGTGGTGGCTTCCAATGTTTCGACTGGTCGGTGGACCTTTACAGAATCATTGGTCAAGGCATTCGCAGGTAATTGGGTTATAGACACGGATGGAGATTGCAGACTTACCTTTTATGAAGTCGATACATTCATTCAACAGGAAATGCGCTTTCGCGAAAAGCAGATTACTTATGCTATTGCAACCAAGAATTTCAATGATGACTTTGTTTTTCGTAAGGCAGAACCGTGTAGTATAGGAAAGGATGCCAATGGTCCCTGGAAACTCATGGAATACGTTGAATGCGAATGGCATGAAGTATGGTACCTTGCACAAATCATCGAGTGTCGGGAAAACGAGTGGAAGGTTCACTACATCCATTATGACGATAGCTGGGATGAGTGGGTAGATGATAGCAGGCTTCGCAAGCCTGTCGGAATTAATGTGCAATTAGGGGATAAGATTGAGGTTGAGTGGGGGGGCAAATGGTGGAAGGCGATGGTTCTCGATATAAAAAACTACTTTGCTCTAATACACTACGATGGCTATGGCAGCGAGTGGGATGAATGGGTGACAAATGAAAGAATACGGAAGTAAAGGGGAAAATAGTTCCTACGGAACGGAGATTAAAAACCAAGTTAAAACTAAAAAGTGGAAGGAATAGAAAGGCTACAGACATAATACAGAGGACAGATAGGGAATGGTGAGCATCCAATTTTTATCCAAGCAAAGTCTTAATCTAAAAGGCAATACCTCCGGTTAGCGTGAATGTTGGGACAAAGGATGAGGCTTCTCCGGGTGTATCGGTGATTATTATAATAGGCATCTCAAATCGAATATCAAATCCATTGTTGAAAACCTTTCCTGCGCCAAGGTTTAGTATAAATCCGGCTGCGGTTCCCTCGTTAGACATTTTGCTTCCGCCTCCATCGAGATACTCTCCTAAGCTTTCGTCTGTATAGCTCTTCTCTTCCCAGTCAACATTTATTATGCCCACTCCACCTCCGGTCACAAAGAATGTGCTCGATTTAGTTGGTTCGTAACCAATAAGGTAATTGCCCGTTACCCCAATGACCAATATATCTGTTGTTTCATCATATTCATGAATTCCAATTGTAGTTTCATCCGTTGAATGACTCTTGAAGATAAGAGCTCCCAATTCAACGGGACTATTTCCAGCAAGCAAAAAATTAGCACCTACTCCGAATGCCAGACCTAAATTGATATCCGTACCAATTCCCCCGCGAATGCCAATTCGCTCAGTTTCGAACGCAAATGTTGAAGACGGAACAACAAGTAGGACAAGTGAGATACAAGCGATTATTAAGAAACTTCTTCCCATAAAACCTCCTTATTTTGTGCCAATTCATAAACAGAGATTTTTCATTAGTTGCCCAAATAGTATATAGTATTTACGATTGTTTGTCAAGAAAAAATAATAAACTTGACAATGCAAAAAACCTGTGTTATTTTATAATCAAATATTGAGAAAGGAGGTGGAAGAAATGAGAGATAGAAAATTTCAGATTTTGTTTTTCGTTTTCATTCTTCTCTTTGCCCTGACCGTTTACGCAGATGATAGAGAGCCCTGCCCTGAGACAGGAACATCCTTTGATGAGCTTATAAAAGAGGCATACGACTGCCACGGGAAATTTCTCGAGGCAGATGCTTCGGTGGGTCATGGGGTAATCGTCTTAAAAGAGTTGTTCGCCACTGTTCTAGAGAAGACCGAGGAAGAGAAGGAAGAGATAATGGCTATGACGGATAGTTCATTCATTACTTTGATTGCCGACGAAGAAGTCCAAAAGGAAATAAAGGAGAAACTGAATGAGAATAGCGAGGCAACCCTTGATACGCTGAAGACTCAGTTGGACGAGTCTCTCTTGGAATTAAGAATCGCTAATGATGCTGCTTTAGAACTTTCCAAAAAAATTCCTGAGGCAATAAAAAAACTTCCGTCAGAGTTTAAAGGCTTAAACAAACGGAAAATTCCCAAGGTCAAAGCAGCATTGGAAAAAGTGAAGGAATGGATGGATGACGTGATTGCAAAAGCATCTGTTGATGTTGAAAAGGTTAACGCAATCGTTGGAGTCGTTAAGTTTTTGATTGGAGGAGAAGAGTAAAGATAACTGTGTCACCCTCCTTCGCCAGGAAGCCCCGCGGCTTGCCGCGGGGAGCTTCACTGATTATTTACCATCTAATTAATTGGTTGTAAGGGGAATTTTGAGATTGGGGTATAGACAGCACCGTCAGGTTTTAATACACTCTTGAATAGGGTTATCTCTTTGACCGGGAAAAGTTCTGTATTAAAAGAAATGGATTCAATACTCATTTTCAGAGAGGTAGAATTGTAAACAGATTTTATCCTGCCAAAGGTTATATGTGGTGTAAACCCCTTTCTTGTATCAAGTCTTAAGAAAGTGAGTGCATTAGCTAAATCACCTTCAATATTGACAATGGAGTCTTTTGATTCAGGTGAGACACCGACCCATATTACTCTTGGTCTTCTGAAATTTGGGAAGACCCCTATGTTTTGAAGTGACATACTGAAACTATTGTGTTTCCCGGCAACTGTTGAGATACTCTCTTTTATCTGCGGGAGTGCATCCTCAACTATCTCGCCAAGAAAGAGTAAAGTAAGATGGATGTTCTCTTTCTTGACCCACTTTATCCTTGCTGAATCAGATGGAATGTTTTCGTTCAGTAAATATACATCTCTCTGAACATTTTCCGGAATTTCAAGTGCAATGAATG
>SOKM01000310.1 GCA_004375785.1 Candidatus Cloacimonadota bacterium
TTTGCACTCCAAAAAATAATACTCCAAAATAATACCTTAACTATTTGAAACGGTACTGGATTTTCTCTACTTGCTGCTGTTAATATTCCTCCCCCCATACTCCCATTAATAGGTCAATGAAACCCATTGCGTTGGCTGCACGAAGTAAATAGTGAGAAACAATCTCATCTTCCTCAACCCAGGCATAGTAGATAACCTTGCCAGTATATTCGGGAAACCACTCACCGGTGTCTCCAAGGGCATCAATGAAAGGGGATTTATCAGAGAAATATGGATTTTTAATTCGTTGAAAGTAGTGAAGAATATTTTCGTTCATTATCGAGTCACCCGTGACTATGCTTGAAGGGTAACTTCCCCTCTCCACATAAATAATTTCTAAAACTGACTGTAAATTTCTCATGTTTGCTTTTAATACAGCCTCCCGTGCTTTCTTAAATGGAGACTCACTCATCTCCTGAATACAGAATTGCTTTGTCCTTTCATCTACAGGACCCTTTGCGAGTTTCCAGCCTTTCTTGTGTTTCCTGAACTCATACGACATTCGCACGGTTGTGTTACCTGCAACTACTAATCTGGAAAGAACTGTCAATAATGTATCTTCTTCAAGGTAGTCTTCTATTATTACATCACTTATCTCCTTTGCTCCCCACCATGTTTGAATGTCTCTTTTCATCTTTTGCTCTGTTAACTCCTCAGCACACGATGCAAAAAATAGGAACAAGAGTGCACACACGAAAAAAGTTTTCCATTTCATCCCATCCTCCTAATAAAGATTATCGGAGTTCACCGCATGTTTAAGAAATCTCGTATTGCTAGAACCCTTAACAATGAACCCCGAAGCAAAAACCTCTTCGAAGTCAACATCGAGAGGAAAGTAGATTACCTTTCCTTCGTATTCAGGAAACCATTCTGATGTATCGCCCAGCGCCATCGTCACTGCTGGTGCACCTGGTATGTATGGATTCTTCATATGTTCACCAAGGAGCTCTCTGACGCTTAGTGACATAGGATATTGTTTAACGTCAAAGTTTGCAGGAAATCTTCCATCATTCTCGATAACAAATTGCATGAGCGCTCTCTGCAGTTCTCTCATATTAGCCATGATGATATTGTTTTTCGCCGTATTTAAAGGAATTTCCAGCATTTCTTGTATCATTTTACTCTTTGTCTTCTCATCTACCGGTCCATTCCAGACTCTCCAACCTCTTCTGTATTTCTTGAAGGCATACTTCATCTGCTCCAGGGTATCAAAACAGACGACCATCCGTGCATACACCTCGTATGTCTTCTTGACACGAACAGTATCTTCAATAACCACATCCTCAAAAATCCTGGCTCCCCACCAGGCAAGAATTTCGCTTTTCATGACTTCTTCGGTAGGCGAGATCTGTTTGTCTCTGCAGGAAGAGAGTGTCACAGCGATAATCATAACAATAAGCATCCAACACCTTTTCATGTCCCCTCCATTCTTCACAATTATCTATTTTGTTTTTCTTTTCCATCGCTCGAATGTATATCAGGAATCCCCCAAAATGTCAATCTATATTACAGCTTCTGACCCAATAAATATCTGCAACGGTATTATTTCATTCGCAGGAAACGCAGATGGCAAGGATAAAGGATAAAGTGAAAAGATTAATTGTGAAAAATTTATCAAAAAGACTTGACAAAGAAAAACAAAAGTTGTATATAATGTAATGGTTTTTGAATTGAGAATGGAGGAATGTTGATAGGAAAGATTGATGTTAAGGAGATAAGGGGTAAAGAGACAAAGAAGGTCGCCACCCTTTCCCTTGAGAATCAGTATGCCTGTTATCAATGCGGAAAATGCTCTGCAGGATGTCCTTCGGCTCCATTTATGGATCTACTCCCCAATCAAGTTTTGAGACTCCTTCAACTTGGAAAAACTGCGAGAATCCTTGAAACAAATACTGCTTTTGCGTGCTGCTCCTGCTTTGTTTGCTCATCGAGATGCCCCAAGGGGATAGATGTTGCTGCTGTTATGGAATCCTTAAGGCAGTTATCCTTGAGAGCAAAGCTGGATGATTTTGATATTAAGGATATTGAACCGGAGGAGTTAGAAAAAATCCCACCAATACTTCTTGTCGGAACATTTAGAAAACTCAGTTCTTAGGATGGTAAATAATAATAGCACACGGATTATTACTAATTAGAGAGATTGTCACAGATGATACGATGCAAGGATCAAGGATGAAGGAAAATGATTTTTGGGTAGCCGCACCTTTTAAGGTGCGTAAAAGAATTTCGCAGGCTAAAGCCTGCGGCTACATTGCGTTTTAAAGAAAATGAAAATCAAGTATTATCCTGGGTGTACAATCAAGTCGAACGGAGAGCATTTTGAGACCTCAACAAAGGCGATTCTCGAGATACTCGACTACGAACTTGACGAACTGAAGAGATGGACCTGCTGCGGAACAGTCTACTCACTTACATCTGACGACTTGATGCATCATCTTGCTCCTGTTAGAAATCTTCTCAGGGCTAAAGAAGAAGGTGGGGATAGGATTCTTACATTGTGCTCTATGTGCTATAATACACTCAAGAGGGCAAATCTGCTTATACAGAAGGACAGCGAGAAAAGAGATAAGATAAAGGATTTTATGTATAAAGAGGTTATAGGATATGAGGGCGATGTTAAGGTAATCCACTTACTTCAGTTAATGAAAGAGATAGGATTTGAGAAGCTCAAAGAAAATGTAAAGGTTCCACTGGATGGTTTAAAAGTTGCACCCTATTATGGATGTATGCTTCTAAGACCGGAGGAGGCAGCCATAGATGACATAGAAAACCCTTCAATCCTTGAAGACATAATTGAATTAACAGGTGCAGAGCCTGTTAATTTTCCATTCAAAAATGAATGCTGCGGAAGTTATCAAACTCTGAGACGACCCGATATTGTTTTAGAAAGAACAAGAACCATAATCAATGCAGCAAGAAATGGTGGGGCGGATATGGTTGTCCTATCTTGCCCGCTCTGTTTGTTTAATCTCGAGGCAAAGCAGAAGGATGTAATGGAAAAACATTTTGGTTTCAAGGAGATGCCAGTTATATATTTTACACAACTCTTAGCGCTTACTTTTGGTCTTGATGAAGAGAAAACTCGTTTTGATTTGAATAGTATCAATCCATCGCAGACACTCGAAGAAAAAGGTTTACTCAAATGGAGTAAAGTATGAGCCGTATAGGTGTTTTTATCTGCCATTGCGGGTTTAATATTGCACGGTCTGTCGATGTAAAAAAGGTTGCTTTAGAGTCTAAAAAGATACCCGGTGTGGTTTTCTCTACACATTATATGTTTCTATGTTCTCAACCAGGACAGAAGATTGTAGAGGATGCGGTTAAGGAATATAAATTGGATGGTGTTATTGTTGCAAACTGCTCTCCTACGCTTCATGAGCGCACTTTCAGAAATCTTGGTGAGAGAATTGGGATAAATCCATTCAGGGTAGAGGTAGCAAACATCAGGGAACAATGCTCCTGGCCACATCAGGAGAAAGGAAAGATTGCAACAGATAAGGCTACGATGATAATCAAACAGATAGTTGCAAAATTAAAAGGAAATCAAGAACTTATCCCGGCTAAGTTTCCAATTAATAGAAAGGCAATGGTGATAGGAGCAGGTATCACTGGAATACAGACAGCACTCGATATCGCAGACGGGGGATACGAGGTTTATCTTGTAGAGAAAAATTCGAGCATCGGCGGCAAAATGGTGCAACTCTCCGAAACCTTTCCTACCCTTGATTGCCCACAGTGTATTATGACTCCAAAGATGAACGACGTGGCGCAGCATCCCAACATACATCTTCTGTCCTATTCTGAGATAGAAGAATTTTCTGGTTATGTTGGCAATTTCAAGGTGAAGATTAAGAAAAAAGCCCGCTCTGTTGATGAGGAAAAGTGTACTGGATGCGGTGATTGCTGGAACAATTGCCTTGTAAGGAACCGACCTGAAATTCATGAAGTTCCATCAATTGCTCCTATGATAGAAAAAGAGATGTTAGCAAAGTTGGATGAGATATTAGATAGGTATGAAGGCCAGACAGGGGTTGAGATACCGATTCTGCAGGATATTAACATTGAGTTCAATTATTTACCTAAGGAATCATTAATCTACGTGTCTGAAAAGCTGGAAACACCAGTATCTCGTCTATATGAGATAGGCACATTTTTCAATGCATTCAGCCTGGAGCCAAGAGGAAAATACATAATAAGTGTCTGTCTTGGTACTGCCTGTCATGTACAGGGAGCGGGGAGGATTCTGGAGAGACTTGAAGGTGAATTAAATATAAAGGAAGGCGAAACTACAGAGGATTTAACATTTAGCCTGGAGACTGTCCGCTGTCTTGGTTGTTGTGGCTTAGCACCAGTGGTGACGATAGGGGAGGATTTGTATGGCAAGGTGACACAGGCAAAGATTTCGAGAATACTAAAAAAGTATAAAAACAAGTGAGGATGTATGCCAAAGTTAAAACCTGAAGATTTAGAAAAGATTAGCGAGAGGATGAGAAGAATGACCGTGCTGCGTGAGGGAGCGGGAAGGGCAAAGATTACTGTTCATATGGGAACCTGCGGGATAGCTGCTGGTGCGAGGAAGATAATGAGCACTCTGTTGGCTCTGCTTGAAGAGACCGATGCAAAAGATATTATCCTTACCACATCTGGCTGTGCTGGGTTGTGCAGCAGGGAGCCTATGGCTACAGTTGAACTAAAAGGGGAGACACCAGTAAAGTATGTTGATCTGACAGAGGATAAGATTAAAAGGATTTTTTCTGAGCATGTAATGGGAGGGGAGATAGTGACGGAGTATGCTATCGCCATAGGAAGTGAGCGTGTGTCGTAAATGAAGTTAGAGAAGATAAAAGATATCCTTCAAGCAGAAGTGATTGTTGGAGCCGATGATCTACAGAAGGAAGTCAAAATGGCATGTGGTTGTGATCTAATGAGTGATGTTCTTGCATTTGTCAAGTCGGGCTCAATACTCCTAACGGGATTGGTAAACCCTCAATGTGTCCGTACAGCAGAGGTATCCGATATAATAGCTATCTGTTTCGTGAGAGGGAAAAAACCGCCCAATGAGACAAAAAAACTGGCAGAAGAGAAAAACATTGTATTACTCGCAACCGACCTTCTTTTGTATGAATCTTGCGGTGAGTTGTATAATGCCGGGTTGCCCGGCTGTTCTGAATACGGGGAAGATTTTTAAGTGGCTGAAGAAAAAAGGGTTACCAGAGTTCAAGAATTAATATATGAATTAACCGTAAGTGATGTGATGAAAGAAGATGTTATTGCCATTCCGGTACAGACGAAAATGAGTGAGTTAAGAGAGACACTTCGGTCCAATCATATTTCAGGAGCCCCCATTGTGGACGGAGATAAATTGATAGGTATAATTAGCCTTCAAGACTTCATCGATTGGTTGGCTGAGGGACAGTCAGACTGTTCAATATCTGAGATGATGACCGTGGATGTAAAGACTCTGTATATTGATGAGCCACTTGTTAATGTAATTGACAAGTTTGATAAATATGGATTCGGTCGATTCCCGGTGATTACTCGTCGAGGAGAAAGATTAGTTGGAATTCTTACCAAGGGAACTATTGTCGAGGGACTGCTTGAAAAGTTAGCGATTACTCGCCGCGAGGAAGAGGAACTCCGTTACCGGACAAATTCCATCTTTGAGAATATCATTGCTGACAAGATTAATATGAATTTGCAATACACCATAGTTGCTCAAGATTTCCAGAGAGCCGGTGGAAGTGCCAGTGGACTCAAGAAAACCTTGAAGTACTTCAATATTCATCCCCGTATCGTGCGAAGGGTTGCAGTTGCAACATACGAAGCTGAGATGAATATTGTCATCTATGGTAATGGAGGAGAGATTCTGGTTAAGATAGAACCCCATCAAATAGAAATTGTAGCTTTAGATTCCGGTCAGGGTATTCCTGATATAGAGAAAGCTATGCAGCCGGGTTACTCGACTGCCCCTTCATGGATCAGGGAAATGGGGTTTGGAGCCGGGATGGGACTTGCCAATATTAAGAAATGTGTTGATGAGATGAGCCTCACTTCAACTGTAGGAGAGGGAACGCATCTGAAGATGAGTATTAACATATAGTGTCTTGATTGAGCCATGAAACTGAACGAGATAGTCGAAAAGTTAAATTTAGAGGTCATGTCCGGAGCTAATAAGTTGGACAATGAGGTGAAAAGAGGATATGTTAGTGATCTTTTAAGCGATGTTATCGCCCACAGTCAAGAGGGAGATGTCTGGGTTACCCTTCAGATCCATCAAAATGTAGTCGCGGTTGCCTCCTTGAATAATCTATCTGGAATTGTGCTGGTTAATGGAAGATACCCGGAGGATGAAACGATTCAGAAAGCAGAAACCGAAGGTATCCCGATTGTAGTGAGTAAATTGCCCGCTTTTGAGGTTGTTGGTAGATTGTATAATCTTGGTATTCTCGGGGTAGCCGATGCTGGAGGAGTTTAAGGGAGACCTGCATGTTCATACATGCCTTTCTCCGTGTGGCGATTTCAGCATGTTACCCGCTCTGATAGTTATGAAGGCAAAAGAAAAGAACCTCGATATAATAGGGATATGTGACCATAATTCAACTGAGAATGTTCAAGCAGTGAAAAAGGCTGGAAAAATGGGAGGAGTCACAGTAATCGGGGGAATTGAAATAACCTCGCAAGAGGAAGTGCATATATTGGCTTTATTCGATAACGACGCCGATTTGCTCCGTATTCAGAACGTCGTCTATGAGCACTTGCCCGGAGTAAATGATGAAGATGTTTTTGGAGAACAACTGATTGTTGATGAAAAAGACAGAATACTGGGCATCAATAACAGATTGCTAATTGGAGCAACAACACTTTTGCTCGAGCAGATTGTTGAGATTGTTCACCAGTTAGGAGGAATAGCAATTGCCTCCCATATTGACCGTGAGGCTTTTAGTATCATCGGTCAATTAGGATTCATCCCTGATGGGTTGAATTTAGACGGCCTGGAAGTATCGCCGCTGAATGCTGTGAAAGAGGTACGGGCAAAGTTACCTCAGGTAAACGATTTTTCAATAGTTAGTTTTTCCGATGCTCATTATTTAGAAGATATAGGAAAAAAGTATACTTCTTTTTTTATGGAAAAAGCAAGTGTTAATGAAATAGGCAAAGCTTTGTTGAATAAAGAGGGAAGAAAAGCGGAGGCCCGGTAGCTTTTGGAAGATTTATCATTACATATCCTGGACATAGTGGAAAATTCAATCGCTGTTTCTGCCAGTAAGGTTGAAGTAACGATTTGCGAAGATATAGAAAAAGACCTGCTTACCCTTGAGATTAAAGATAATGGTCGGGGCATGAGTGAAAAAACCCTTAAGAAAGCCCTGGATCCGTTCTTCACTACAAAAACTGTCAGAAAAGTGGGTCTGGGACTTCCCCTCCTGGCTCAAGCAGCAAAAGAGAGTGGCGGAGATTTTGAAATAGACTCAAAGGTCGGTGAAGGGACGAGAGTGAGAGCTACTTTTCAGTATAGTCATCCTGACCGTAAACCTTTAGGTAATATTGCTGAAACGATGAAGATATTGAAGGTTGCCAATCCTGACATTGAGTTTGTATACAAATATAAAAAAACAGGAAGTGAGCGAGGGTCATAAATGAAAGAATTCAGGACTCATCTTATGGTTTGCGGCGGCACCGGGTGTGTCTCCAATAACGCTTTTAAGATAAAGGAAGCCCTGGAGAGGGAGATTAAAAAATTGGATTTAGAAGATGAAGTTCTGGTTGTAATGACCGGTTGCAACGGCTTCTGTGCACAGGGACCGATTATGGTAGTGCAGCCAGACGGAGTATTCTATCAGATGTTGACCGAAAAGGATATTCCTCATTTAGTAGAGGAGCATCTACTCAAAGGTAGACCGGTGAAAAAATTGATGTATACTCCTTCTGAGAAGAAAAAGCCTATTCCTAAGATGAGTGATATTGGTTTTTTCAGCAAACAGAGGCTGATTGCATTGAGAAACAGGGGGCTGGTAGACCCTGAGAAGATCGACGAGTATATTGCCCGTGAAGGGTATAAGGCATTAGCCAAAGCACTGACTTTGATGTCTCCGGAGGAGATAATAAAAGAGATCAAGGATTCTGGTTTGCGAGGTAGAGGTGGAGCTGGTTTTCCGACCGGAAGGAAATGGGAACTTGCGAGGAATGCTCCTGGAGAGCAGAAATACATTGTTTGCAATGCTGATGAAGGCGACCCTGGTGCTTTTATGGATAGGAGTGTTATTGAAGCTGATCCCCACTCTGTTTTAGAAGGGATGATAATAGGAGCCAGGGCTATTGGTACTTTCCATGGTTTTATATACATAAGGAATGAGTATCCTCTGGCACTGGAAAGGTTAATCAAGGCAATTGAGCAGGCAAGGGAATACGGTTTGTTGGGAGAAAAAATTTTTGGTAGTGATTTTGATTTTGACATTACTGTGCATAGAGGTGCAGGAGCATTTGTTTGCGGTGAGGAGACTGCTCTCATGGCATGTATTGAGGGAAGGGTTGGTCGGCCTCGTCCACGTCCTCCTTATCCAGCAGAGAAAGGTCTCTGGGGTAAGCCGACTAATATAAACAATGTCGAGACCTGGGCGAATATTCCTCTCATTATCCTGAGGGGTAGTAAATGGTTTTCAGAGATTGGGACCCAGACCAGCAAGGGGACAAAGGTATTCTCTCTGGTAGGGAAGATAAACAATACGGGGTTGTTAGAGGTTCCCATGGGCATAACGCTTCGTGAGATTATCTATGACATTGGGGGTGGAATTCCTGGTGGAAAGAGATTCAAGGCAGTGCAAACCGGGGGACCATCCGGGGGTTGTATTCCTGCCGAATTAATAGATTTACATGTAGATTATGAAGAATTGACCAAAGTTGGCTCAATGATGGGTTCAGGTGGGATGGTAGTGATGGATGAGACCACCTGCATGGTTGATGTGGCAAAATATTTTATTACTTTTTGCATGGATGAATCCTGTGGTCAATGTACTCCCTGCAGGGAAGGGATTGAGAGGATGTTAGATATTCTGACTGAAATATGTGAGGGTAAGGGCAAGGAAGGTGATATTGAACTCCTTGAGGAGCTTGCATATGCCATCGTAGATGGTTCCTTATGTGGGCTTGGTGGGACAGCTTCAAATCCTGTATTGACCACTATCAGATATTTCAGGGATGAATATGAAGCCCATATCAAAGAAAAGAGATGTCCAGCTCATGTCTGTAAGGCTTTAATTCAGTATTTTATAGATGAGGAAAAATGCAATGGGTGTGGACTTTGTTTAAAACAATGCCCTGTGGATGCAGTCATTGGGGAACTTAAAGAACCTCACAGTATAGACCAGGCCAAGTGTAGTAAGTGCGGAATATGTTACGAATCGTGCAAGTTTGAGGCAGTAAGGGTGGAGTAAACCCTGTTAGAATTTCACATGGGGCACTCTAACGGGGTAAAAAAGAGGTGAGATTATGGTAAATTTGAAAATAGACGGACAGAAAATTGAGGTTGAAGAAGGAACGACTATATTAAAGGCGGCGAGTGAACTTAGCATAGAGATACCTACACTTTGCTATCATCCTGCATTGGAGCCCTATCAGGCGTGCCGGGTCTGTGTGGTAGAGATGGTTCAGAATGGAAGGTCTAAGTTGGTAGCATCATGTGGTCGTGTAGTAGAAGAGGGTATGGTAGTGAAGACCGATTCAGAGAGGGCAAAGAGAGCTCGCAGGCTCTTTGTAGAGTTATTATTAGCCCGTGCACCTGCATCTGAACTGCTTCAGGATTTAGCCAGGAAGGTGGGCATCGAAGTTTCAAGATTCAAGACCAAGAAAGAGGATGAGAAATGCATTTTATGTGGTTTATGCGTACGTGTGTGCAATGATGTGATGAAGATAGGTGCAATTGGTTTTGCTAACCGAGGAGCAAAGATAGAGGTTACACCTCCTTTTAAGGAGTTTTCAAAGGTTTGTACAACCTGCGGAGCATGTGCTTTTGTATGTCCAACCGGGGCTATTAAGCTTGAGGAGATTACAGAGAACAAGGTAACCCCCCTCCTTTCTGAATTCGATGAAGGTTTGGAAAAGAGGCCCTGTATTTATATTCCTTTTCCTCAAGCAGTGCCCAATAAACCTGTGATAGACAGAGAAAACTGTATGTATTTCAAGACAGGAAACTGCAAAATATGTGAGACTGTATGCCAGCCTAAAGCAATTTTATATGACCAGGAAGACACAATTATTGAGGAAGATATTGGGGCGATTGTTGTTGCAACGGGTTACGACCTGATGGACATTTCGCAGATAGGAGAGTATGGTGGTGGAAGATTCAAAGATGTTATTGATGCACTAACCTTTGAACGATACCTTGCCCCAGCAGGGCCAACATCAGGGAAGGTTATAAGACCATCCGACGGCAAAGTCCCCAGGGAAGTTGCTTTTGTTTCCTGCGCTGGTTCAAGGGACCCGGAGCACGGGGTTGCCTATTGTTCAAGATTATGCTGTATGTATCTTATAAAACAGGCAATGCTTTATAAGCATGCTGTGCACGATGGTCAGGCATACATATTTTACATTGATATACGTTCGAATGGTAAAGGATACGAGGAATTTGTTCAGAGGGCAAAAGAGGAAGATAATGTGATTTATATAAGAGGGAAGGTTTCAAAAATAGCTGAGGATAATGGAAAATTAAGGCTCTGGGGTGTTGATACACTAACAGGAGAACAGATAGAACTCAATGCTGATATGGTTGTTACAGCAAACGCAATGCTTCCATCAACTGGCGTTAAAGAACTTGCTAGTAAACTCCGTATCCCAACCGATAGTCACGGCTGGCTTCAGGAAGCACATCTAAAACTACGACCTATGGAGACCCTTACAAACGGAATATTCATCGCTGGTGCTGCTCAATCACCAAAGGATATTACAGATTCTGTTGCACAGGCATCGGGTGCAGCAGCAAAGGTGCTTGCACTCTTCAGCCAGGATTATATTCTCGGAAATCCAGTTATAGCATATGTGGATGAAGAGATATGTGCTGGCTGCGGAACCTGTGAAACGATATGTGAATACACTGCAGTAGAGGTCGACCCGCTCAGAAATGTTGCAGTTGTGAATGAAGCATTATGCGAAGGATGTGGTGCCTGTGCCGGTGCCTGTCCCAGCGGTGCTATGCAGCATAAGAACTTTACAAAGAAACAACTCTTTGATATGGTAGAAATCGCAACGGAGAAATATTAACCAGGACAGAAAAAAATGACCTCAGAATGGAAATCTACAAATCTCAATTTACAAATCACAAACAATACCAAAAGCAAATGAAAATTCCTAAATCCCAATATACAAATCACAAACAATATCTCAATATACAAATTACAAACAACTCCAAAAGGCGAAAACCCTTTAGATTATTGGGGTTTTGGAATTGTATATTGTCTGGAATTTGTTTATTGGAAATTGTGTATTGGAGTCTATTCATCAGTTAATATATTAGGAGGTTTTGATGGAACCTGAAGAAAAATTAATACCTGTCTATATTATTGGAGAAAAAGTGCTTGTCCCGGAAGGTTCGACAATAATCGATGCACTGGAATATGCGGGTTTTCAGTTGAAAAGGGGGATAGGATGTAGGGAGGGGTTCTGCGGTGCCTGTGCAACGGTTTACAGATTGCCGGGTGATTTTAAGCTTCTGGGAGGGCTTGCCTGCCAGACCGTTGTTGAACCCGGAATGTATCTTGCACAGATTCCCTTTACACCTGCACAGAAAGCCCTTTATAATATTGATGAATTAAATCCGGACATTTCCACATTTCTTAAACTCTATCCCGAGGTTTTTCGGTGTGTATCGTGTAATACCTGCACGAAGATATGCCCGCAGGAAATAGAAGTGATGGATTATGTTAATGCCATAATCAGGGGAGATATTGCAGAGGCTGCAAATGGTTCTTTTGAATGTATAATGTGTGGACTCTGCACAATGAGATGTCCGGCTGAGATGGCACAGTATAACGCTGGTCTTCTTGCGAGAAGATTGTTTGGAAGGTATCTCACAACGAGGTCAGACCATCTTTTTGCCCGCTTAAAGGAGATGGAAGAGGGGAAGTTTGATGAGGAGATGAAAAAATTAATGGAGATGTCAGAAGAGGAATTGAAAAAGAAATACACGGAGAGAAAACTTGATTTTAAAATCACATAAACCAAAACAATATATAAGCCACAGAATGACACAGAAGTTCACTGAATATCAGGAATTCATAAATTTCTCTTCCAATCCCTGTTTTTTAAGATTTAATTTTTTCTGTGAATATCTGTGTGCTAATGTTTTTGAAAACCCAAGGAGGGAAGAGAATGTATCCTGAATATATGATGGAATCG
>SOKM01000101.1 GCA_004375785.1 Candidatus Cloacimonadota bacterium
AATCGCCAGTATGACTATTCCTACCAACAGGAAAATCGTCTTCTTTTTCATCTCTTTACACCTCCTTATTTTTGTGAAGAGTGAAAATTCGTCTCTCATCACTCATCTCTTTTCCCTTTTCTCTTCTGTCTTTTCTTCTCTCATCTCTTTTTTGCCAACTTCGAGAATTCATTACATCTTAAATATACAGGCAAGAATCGTGCCACGCTCTACAGTGAAATTAAGTCTATGGAAAGAAACGAGTTACAAAAGGTATAGTATTTTATTTATCTAAAATGGAGTGCAAAAATTGCACTTTTAAAAAAGGGAGATGTAAGTAATTGTGATGTTATTACTTAAGTCAATCAAAAAAAGTGCAAAATTTGCACTTCTCCCTTTTCCCTGGCATTGAGAGCGCCTCTTCTATGTTTGGCTTATGCGAAGCAATCTCATCGAATAAAAAAATAGGCGAGGCATCTTGCCTCGCTATTTTTTGTGAGCCAGGATGGCTCACCTGTTGTTTAGATTATGCTACCTTTCAGGCACGGTGAAAATGACAGATGGCTACGGCGATAGCATCAGAGATATCAAATCCACCTTCAATCTCTCTTTTCATTATTTGCTCGACCATATATTTTACCTGTTCTTTTGTTGCCCCTCCCCTACCAACTACTGAACTTTTTATTGTAGCCGGGGAATATTCAAACACCTCAAGACCCTTCAGGCTGGCTGCCACTATTAACACACCTTTTACCTGACTCATCTTCACAAGACTATCCACATTTTTACTATAGAAACCTGTTTCAACTGCCATTAAAGCAGGAGAATATTCTTCAATAATATTGAGGAGCCCATTATATATGGAAAGAAGCCTTTTGCCAATGGATGTTTTCTTTGTAGTCAAAACCCCTGATGTTACAATTAGGAAATCATTTTCCTTTTTTTCTACTACTGCATACCCTGTCCTTTGAAGTCCAGGGTCAACTCCAATAATCCTCATCGTTATTATCGTTTAGTTTCGTTAGCTCCAGCTGATGCAACTACTGCGTCTATATGTCATTGCGAGTGCTTCTTCTTGCTCGACTCTTGCGAAGCAATCTCCTATTCGCTCCTATTCAATATGAGATTGTCATCCTTCGTTCCACTCAGGACAGGCTCAACTTCGGTTCAAAGCTCGCAATGACACGCTCTCTACAGCGCAGCGTTTTATTACAGCGTAGCGTTCTATTTGTCCTTTATTTCTCTCTCAATTCCTGAAATCCTCTCATTTATTGATGCAAGGGTTTCGCCAAGAAATCCCATAGCAAGAAGGAGAAGACCGGACAGAACAAATAGGATAACAAGATATAGCAAAGGTCTGAAACCATGATGAAGTACGTAACGTAGAAAAAGAGAGACGAACCCCGTAATTACACCCAGAATAATAAAAACAGAACCGGTGATGCCAAAAAGAAGCATGGGTTTTTTCAAAAATGTTATCTGAAATTTAACGCTCAAAAGGTCAAATATCCCGATTAAAATCCTTCCTTTTCCACCATATTTAGTCTTTCCAAATTTTCTTGGTCGGAGGGTAACCTTTATTTCTGATACGGTGAAGCCTTTATCCACAGCAAGAGCAATAAGAAATCTATGCCAATCCTTTCTTAAGTGGATCTTTCTAAGAACCTCTCTTCTGAATATTTTGATGGAATTCTGGTCGTGGATTGGGAGATTGAAGAGTTTTCTTGAGAGGTAATTATATATTGATGATACAAATTGTTTTGAATAACTTCCCTGCTTCCAGCCTGAGACAATATCATACCCTTTTCCCATCTTATTATAGAGTCTTTTAATATCATCCGAGTTATATTGAAGATCGACATCAAAGAGTAGAATCGCCTGTCCTCGGGATAATCTAAAACCTGTCAACAATGCATCTGTTTTACCCCTGTTTCTTCCATGCTTTGTAATAATAATACTTTTAAATCTCTCCTTTACCTTTTCCATCTCCTCCCATGTTCTGTCACTACTTCCATCATCAACAAAAATTATCTCGTATGTAAATTCTACATCCCGGAGAGCGTTATGAATTTCACTGGCAGAAAAAGAGATATTTTCCTCTTCGTTGTAAGCGGGAACAATTATGGACAGGTCGATCACTTTCTACCAATCCCCGTGTATAAAAAACCTTCTTCTCTTACTGTTTTGGGTTCAAAGATATTTCTTCCATCAATTATTATCGCCGTATTAAGAAGCTCTTTAACCTTTTTTAAGTCAAGATTTTTAAACTCATCCCATTCTGTAAGGATAACGAGTGCATCGCTTCCAACGCAAACTCCATAGGGGTCCTTACAGTATGTAATATCCGAAAAGACCTCTTTTGTCCTCTCCATTGCCTGCGGGTCATATGCCTTTACCTTCACACCCTCCTTTAGTAACTCACCTATTATATCAATAGATGGTGCGTACCTGATATCGTCTGTGTTGGGCTTAAAAGAAAGTCCAAGAATACCAACCTGCTTTCCGCGCAAGTTCCACAGGCTTTCCTTTATTTTTTGCACTATCCCTTTCTTCTGCTCGTCATTAATTCGCTCAACCTCTTTAAGAAGTTTGAAATCGTATCCAATGTCCTCAGCAATCCTGATAAAAGCACTCAAATCCTTTGGAAAGCAGAACCCTCCAAAACCTGCACCTGCATTAAGAAATTGTTTACCTATCCTTTTATCCAATCCCATTCCCTCAGCGACCATCTGGACATCTGCTCCTGCTCTTTCACACAGAATGGAAATTGCATTGATAAAAGATATTTTCGTAGCAAGAAAAGAATTCGAAGCATGTTTTATTATCTCTGCACTCTCTATATCCGTCACTAAAATAGGAGCATCAACAGGTTTATAGAGTTCGCAGAGTATGTTCTTCGCTCTCTCTGATTCCACTCCTATAACAATCCTATCAGGATAAAGGAAATCATTGATAGCAGAACCCTCCCTTAAAAATTCGGGGTTTGAAGCAACATCAAAATCTATACCTTTTGTATTCCTTGTGTTTATTGTCTTTTTTATCCATTTCCCCGTATTTACAGGCACAGTGCTCTTCCCGACAACAAGCTTATATTCAGTCATAACATCTGCAATGACCGATGATACTTTTTCCACGCTGGAAAGATCTGCTTCGCCGCTATCTTTAGGGGGTGTTCCAACAGCTATAAAGATGATGTCGGAAGATTTTACGGCTTCTTCTATGTCAGAGGTAAAAGATAATCTTTTCGCCTCGCAGTTTTTATGCACCAACTCTTCAAGCCCGGGTTCATAGATTGGTATAATCCCTTTATTTAGTTTTTTTATCTTCTCGGTATCATTATCAACACAGATTACACTATTTCCCAATTCGGAAAAACAGGTACCTGTGACAAGTCCGACATATCCTGTTCCAATCATAGCTATCTTCATTCATATTCCTCC
>SOKM01000234.1 GCA_004375785.1 Candidatus Cloacimonadota bacterium
TTGGTTATCTCTTTTAACCCCTTTTAGAGCTTCTTTTACTTTTTTCTCATACCACTAGGTATTCCATCTTTTTAGGCTCTCCATAATTTTACGCTCCATCGTAAGGTTTTACGCAAAAATGTTACGGTTTACCGTAACATTTTTAGATATAACACAGAAAAACGGTTTTGTCAACTGTTTTTCATCAAAATTCTGTCTGTTCGGAGAGAGGTTCCCCTAAAATCTTTTTAGTTTTCTTCAGCAATTTCTCTGCTTCTTCGTTCCTGCCTCTTTTCTTTAGTTCCTTTGCAAAGGAGAGGATTTCGGTTTCATAACTGAAGAGTACCTCAAGACGTTTGTCATCCGACCAGTTATCATACATTTTTCTGAATGGCTCACCACGGAACAACTTGAATGCCTGAAGGTATTCCCTCTTTGCGAATCCCCATTCACCTGCTCGTAAAAGTGCCTTTGCCTGTGCGATATGCTCCATATACTCTCCGTAATCTGTTGTCCAATAGCAGTCAAAAAAGAGTCTGTTTTCCTTAACATAAAGAAAATGTGAAGGAAGTTTGAGTGCCTTTCTTATTCTAACTAAAAGATGCGCAAGGTTTCGGGAAGGGTTCTTACTATTCGGCCAGAAATTTCTATATATTCTCTCGAGAGAAATACTTTTCTCTCTTGAAGATGCAAGATAGATTAAGAAGGAAGTATCCTTTGGTTTTAGTTTTACTGGGAGATATTTTTGATTCTTGTAAACAACAAGATGTCCTAAGAAATGTACAGAATAAACAGGAATTTCTTTTCTGAAAACAGGCAGATTAAGTATTGTCCTTGGAAGCCCCGTATCTTTACCTTTCTCAAGCATTGCGAGTACTGGTTCAGGAAAGAATACAATTGTTCTGTGAAAGAAACCCAATAGGCCATTATTTTGGGCAAATTTCAATGCTTTTTTATATCCACTTGGTTTACAACTACTTTGAAGAAGTGAAAGGAGGTGAAATACTGGAAATCCATGAATCTGTTCATTAACCATTAAGTTTTTTCTTAAAAGGATATTCCTCAAAAGGATTTCAGTTTCCATTTTATATTTTCTGAAGAGAGGCAGGTATTTATGAAGCATAATTTTAGCATCCTTCTCATTGCCCAGAGCCGCTTGAATCTCAGCAAGCCCAAGCGAAGCAGCATGAAGTAGGTTTCTTAATTGACCTTTTTTAGATTTTTCTAATGCAATTCTAAAGAAAGATGAAGCTTTTGAAATATTATCCTGTGCGAATGCACAATATGCCCGAATTATTGCAAAGACAGAACGGCGTCCTTCAATCTCTCTTTCTGCATGTTGGAGGGACCTTATACTTTCTCTATACCTGCCGTCAATTGAATAAATCGTTGCAAGTTTTAAACGAAGAGTTCTGCGGTCATTCTCATCTGTTGCCACATCCATTGCCTTCTGGAAATAAAGAAAAGCATTTCTGAAATCCCAAATGTTGGTTGAAAGATTCCCCATAGAATCGAAATAAAAGGTGGTGGGTAGAAAGCGAAGCAAATTCTTACACTTATTAAAGGACTCCCTTGCCTTTTTGCTGTTAAGAGAATAGGTGTATATTTTCCCTTCGTGCATTGATAGAAGGAACCGAATAGAAGGATCATTGATACCTTTTGCTCGTTTCTTGAGAATAGTAAGAAGTTCGAGCCCTTTTGTAGGAGTCACCATCCAGTTGAGCGCAAGAAATTCCCTGAGACCTGCAAATATAGAAGAATAGAAAAGTCCACTCTTTTCCAGAGCTTTCCGAATCTTCTTTGCTTTTCTGTAGTACTCTGGAAAGGGGATTTCACCAGAAATGAAGTGAAGTCTGTCAAGTTGCCTTCTTGGAGTAAGAAGTTCCTCCGGAATCTCTTTTAAAATAGGGTCTTTTGGGAAGGAAGGAAGTGAATTCATAATCCCTGATGCCTCATCAACCATTCCATCCTTGAGCAGTTCCTTGAGCCTTCTTAAGGAATTTTTTATCTCAGGTGTAATTGGACCAAAGTGAGCATAATGAACTCTGTACTCTCTTCCAGCCAATGCAAACCTTTTCCAGATTCCCCAGATACCTTTGATGGACATCTTGATTCCCTTTTTCGCAAGTATTTCTTGAGCTTTCTTTAAGGTTAGTGCAGGATTTCTCTCTTTTAGCAGTGATACTTTCTCTTCAATCTCTTTCGTTGGTCTGTTCCAGGGTCTTCTGTATGGTTTTTTTCTATTTAGATTCTCATTTCCACCTTCCTTATACCACTTCAACCATCTTCCGAGTGTCTGTCGGGAAATATTCAGTTTCCTGGAAATCCTTCTCAGAGATTCTCCATTCCTGATATAGGTTTCAACTGCTCGAATCCTTAATTCCGGCTGTGTATTCATATCTGGTTATAATGTTGAGGAAAAATATACATTAATAAACTACAGTTGTCAAGTAAAAAATATTTGATTTTCTTAAGTTCTTTCAATAGGTGAGTTAAGGAACAAAAAAAACAGGCAAAAGCTTAAATTTGGACACAATTTATTTTATAATTTGGTTAGAAAAAAAATGAAGATAAAAAAGCTCAGGAAAGAGTATAAAATGAGATATAAATTTTTGTTTAAGATAAGATGAATAGTCAAAAGAGATGATGAGAGCATTGCAAGGAGGTATGAAATGGTGAGAAGTATCTTTATTATTATATTCTTGTTAATCGCATCTTTAGCTTTTGGAGAAAACCCTGTTTCTTGGTGGAAGGCTGAATCAAATCAAGCAAACGCCTATCTCGGCCACTCGGTTGGTTCAGGAGATTTTAATGGAGATACATATGACGATGTGATATCTGGAGCATTCTGTTATGCTAATCCCGAGGTTATGGAAGGTATGGTTTTTGTCTGGTATGGTTCGTCTGATGGTCCGAACAATGGAACACCTGGCGACCCCACAAACGCTGACTGGAAGGCTGAATCAAACCTAGTATTTGGACAAATTGGCTTTTCAGTCAGTTCAGGGGATTTTAACGGTGATACTTATGATGACATACTTATTGGAGCACGCTATACGGAGGATGGAGAGAATAATGAGGGTATGATTTTTGTCTGGTATGGTTCAGCGTCAGGATTGGGTGATAATGGTACTCCTGCAAATGCTGGTTGGAAAGCTGAATCAAATCAGGCATCTGCTAGCCTTAGTACAGTTAGTTCAGGGGATTTTAACGGTGATACGTATGATGATGTAGTAGCTGGAGCACGTCATTATAATAATGGCAATAATTATGAAGGTATGGTTTTTGTCTGGTATGGTTCTGAAACAGGGCTTGGGCCGGATGGCGACCCCACAAATGCTGACTGGAAGGCTGAATCAAATCAATCAAATAGAGATTTAGATAGGAAGAGAACAAGTCTAAAATCAAGTCAGCTTGTATTTTCCTATGACGT
>SOKM01000018.1 GCA_004375785.1 Candidatus Cloacimonadota bacterium
GCGAACGCATCAATCCAACGGGTAAAAAGAAGATGACAGAAGATATAGAGAAAGGTGCAACAGCTGCAATCAGGAACGAAGCAAAGAGCCAGGCTGAAGCAGGGGCATCTGTGCTTGACCTCAATCTCGGTATGGAATCAGGAATAGAGGAGGATTGGCTAAGATACCTTGTCACAAACCTTCTCGTCTCTCCAGGTCTCCCTCTCTCATTAGACCTGAGGAGTGAAAATCTTATAGAGGCAGCTCTTCAGGAGTATGGGGGCAGACCCCTTTTCAATTCCATAACAATTAAGGATATGGAAAGTAAGGTTAAACTCCTTATCCGATATGGAGGTATGGCAGTATTCTTGCCCATCGATGAAAGCGGTATTTCCAAAACCGCAGAAAAGAGGGCAGCACTGGCGAAGCGGGCAATAAATCACCTGAGTGAAATGGGATTTAACAAAAATAGAATCCTATTTGACCCCATTGTTATGAGCCTTGCAACCGGTAATGCTCCACGCATAACCCTTGAAACACTCAAATCGTATAAGAAACTTGGTCTCCTGACCGTTCTCGGACTATCCAATATTTCATACGGGCTACCCCATCGTGCAAGCATAAACAAATACTTCCTCAATCTCTGTGTGGATATTGGGCTTAATGCCGTTATTATGAATCCACTTGAGAAAGAAAAGGTTACTGATTTAGACCTCTCCCCCGTTTTCTCGGGCAAAAAAAATATAATGGAGTTTCTTAAAGAAACAAAGGTTGCAAAGAAAGAAAAAATTATGCCCGGAAAAGAGAAAAAAGAAGTTAATCTTCTTACCACTCTCATCGGAGGAGATAAAGAAAAGACACTTAGCCTTATAAAGGGACTGCTTAAAAAAATTGATTATGAAAAGGTTATAGAGGACGTCTTGCGACCCGCACTGGACCAGGTGGGCAGATTGTATGAGAAAAGAGAAATCTTCCTTCCCCAGCTTATTATGGCAGCAGAGACCGCACAGACTGCATTCGGGTTTATTGAAAAGAAATTTGCAAAAAAGAGAAGAGGAGAAGGACAGGTCATTATTGCAACAGTCAGGGGAGACATCCACGACATTGGAAAAAACATTGTGGCAATGATGCTCAAAAATGCAGGGTTTGATGTTACTGACCTCGGCAAGGATGTTCCTTCTAAGGATATTGTCAAGATTGCAAAGGAAAATAATGCAAATGTAATTGCTCTGTCAGCTCTGATGACAACCACAGCACTGAAAATGAAAGAAGTGATAGAGTTGACACGAAAGAAGGAAGTATCGACAAAGGTAATTATCGGTGGCGCTTGCATAACAAAAAAATTCGCTGACGACATCGGAGCAGACGCCTATGCAAAAGATGCCTCCGAAGCAGTAAAAGAAGTAAGAAGGTTAATGGGTAAGAAATAGCCCTTTTTTAATAGATTTCTACAAGTGTTTTTGAGAATATGGATTTTATAAAAGGTGTTGGCTTGGCTCACAGTAATATTGGGACATTTGCAGGGATAAAGGTTTTAAAAAGTAGAGGAAAAACAAAAGAGTCAAAAAAACACCTTGGTGAAGCCAGGAAAATCTTCAAAAAAGCAGGAGTGGGGAGATGGGTGGAGAAGGTGGATAAACTAACCAAGAAACGGTGAAACGGAGAGAGCACAAGAAAGGCAAAAGATGTGTGATGGGAAATGACAGAAAAGATTTTCTAATCAAAGCTTTGAGAAACAGAGCAGAAGTATACAGTTTTACAGGGAAATACAAGCAAGGGATAGAAGACTGTATAAAAGCAATATCTTATTGCAAAAGCGAAAGTCATCCGGATCTATCTTTAATTGCAGAGGTAGAAATTGAACTTGCTAATATTATTGAGAAAGGAACCCACGATTACGATAGAGCAGAAAATTTGGTTAACAGTGCACTCAAAAAAGTAAGTAAGAAAAACGAACCGGAAATTTATAATCGTGGTATGGATGAGCTTGGTAGTATCTTCTGGCGTAAAGGAAATTATGTTAATGCATTGAGCTGCTTTCGAAAAGCACAAACAACCTATGAGAAACTAAAACACAAAAAGGGTATTGCTGTCTCAACACACAACATGGGCATTGTCTATTGGAACAAAGGTGAACTAAATACTGCATTGAAATATTTCAAAAGGTCTTTTGTGATATTCAAACAAATCGGTTACAAAATGGGAGTTGGCATGACTTCAAACAATACCGGTCTTGTATACTACAATAAGGGAGAACTTGATACTGCCTTAAAATACTACGAAAAATCTCTCTTCATATTTAAGGAAATAGGTCACAAAATGGGAATTGGCATGGCTACAGGCAATATAGGAACGGTCTACCGTGTTAGAGAAAAACTTGGTGTTGCATTAAAGTACTATAGAAAATACCTTTCCATATCAGAGGAAATAGGTGATAAGAGAGGGATCGGTATCGTTTCTAATAACATTGGAGGAGCCTATTTTGCAAAAGGAGAACTTGATACCGCCTTGAAGTATTACAAAAAACATCTTACTATATCGGAACAGTCAGGTGATAAATGGGGAATGAGTTGTGCCTTTGGCAACATTGGGATTGCCTACCATGATAAAGGAGAAATTGTAACTGCTCTGAGATATTACAAAAAAGATATCTCCATATCAGAGAAAATTGGTGATAAGAGAGGAATTGGGATTGCTGCTATTAATTTAGGGAGGGCTTATATTGATCTCAAAAATTATGACAAGGCGAAAACGTTGCTTAAAAAAGCAGAGAACATTATAAAAGTGATAGGTGACAAAATCAACCTTTCGAATGTGTATATACACCTCGCAGAACTGAACACTGTGCAGAAGAAAAACAAAATCGGATTAAGTTTTGCTAAAAAAGCACTTTTACTTGCAAGAGATACGGGTGGAAAACTTCAGGAAACCTCAGCCTTAAGAACAATCGGGAAAGCATTATTTAATATCAGCAAGAAGCAAACAGAAAAAAGCAGGAAAAAGAAAGAGAAAAAGGATGCAATCTTTTATCTCAAACAATCAATTTCACTTGCCAAAAAACAAAACCTCAAACTTGAATATGCAAAATCACTGTATGAACTGGCTAAGATTATGTTAGAAACAGGCAACAACACCGTTGTTGCACTCCAAAACCTGAAAGAAGCAAAGAAAATCTTCAAAAAAGCCAGCGCGGAAGGATGGCTTGATAGGGTGAGCAAACTAACCAAGAAACGGGGAAATAGGGAAATGACTTAATGACGATTGACTAAGTGACGGTCTTCATCGTTTCTCAGCTACCTTCACAAACATAAATAGAACAATTGCAATTAATGCAAGTGTGAAACCAAAGAGAAAGGTTGCTTCCGGATTTATTTTATCCCATAATAATCCTGCAACGAAGCCGCCTGGAAGTGCCACCAATCCTATTGCCGTATGGAATGTCCCCAATGCTGTTCCTTTTAGATGTTCTGGTGCCAAATCAACTACGAAAGCCCTTTGAGCACCATCAAACATTGCATAGGATAAACCATAGATAGCAAAAAATAACAGAATACTATAAATATTAGAAGTGAATATTAAGCCAAGGGAAGTGATTGCGAATACCATATATCCTATAATTAAAACTGGTTTTCTTCCAATTTTATCAGACAACATTCCAGCAGGTATTACGAAGATGGTATAAACGACATAAAATAGAACATAGAGAAGTATTGCCTTCGTATCAGCTAATCCTATCCCTTTCGCCCTTAATAAGAGAAAGGCATATCCAAAATGACCAAATGCAAATATTGTAGATACAAGTATGAATAATTTTAAGTTTACAGGTAATTCCTTAAAACTTATTTTTATTGATTTTTCTTTTATTTCTTTCTTAACGGGTATATTCTTTTCTCGGATAAACAAAATAACAAATACTGCAATTATCCCTGGAATAAAGGCAAACAGAAAAATCTTTCGATAACCTAAAAACGGAAGAAGTAAAAAAGCAAATACTGCCCCCAGAACTGAGCCAATGCCATCCATAGCCCTATGAAAACCGTAAGCCTTTCCTCTAACACCTTCATCACAGGATTCAGCGACAATTGCATCCCTTGGAGCAGTTCTTAAACCTTTGCCAATTCTTTCAATGACTCTAATGAAAAGGACAAAAGACCAGACATTAGCGAGAGCAAAAAGTGGCTTTGTTATTGAAGAGAGAGAATAGCCAAAAAGAACAAAAGGCTTTCTTTTTCTAATTTTATCGGACCAATAACCGGACAGAACTTTCAATAAAGAAGCAGTTGTTTCTGCAGCACCTTCAACAATACCCACTGCATAAGCACCAACGCCCAAAACAGACGTTAAGAATAAGGGGATTAACGGAAAGACCATCTGGCTGCTGAGATCGGTAAATAAACTTACTAACCCCAATATGATTATGTTCCTGGTAATCCCCTCAAAAATGTTAATCCGTCTATTCATTTAATTTGTCTCTTGACGGACTCAGCTGCATTCCTTTATTTTGTGGGGCAATTTAAGTTCTCTATATATTTGTCTTGCCTTATTAAAATACTCGTCAGCCAAATCCTGTGAGTAAACGGATTTTGCAGCTCCTCTTTTCATCATCTTCGCATATTCAAGATATGTATCAGCAAGTGAAGTTTTCTCCTTCAATTCTTCGAAAATCTTAATTGCCTTTTTGAAATACTCCTCAGCTTTTTTGAAATCTTCAGCAGCAGCATATATTCCCCCATAAGTAAAATTACAACTCGCTGTTTTTGATTTCGAATCTATTTCCCTGGCGAGCTTAAAAGCCAAATCAGCATAGCTCAACGCGTCTTTATCCGGGGAACCCGTTGGCTTAACCCCTGCATTTTTTAACCTTGCCAGGCTTGTGTAGACAGATATCAGATTATACTTATCCCCCAGTTCTTTTGCAATCTCTTCTGATTTTAATAGATACTTTTTAGCTTTGCTTAACTCACCGATTTCTAAAAACAAGCTTCCCAGAGAGCTATTAGAAATACCCATTTTCTGTTTATCGCTTATTCCCTCGAATATTGTTAAAGACTTTTGGTACAGCTCAGTTGCTTTTGCGTATTCCCCTCTATCCCTATAAACGTTTCCTAAATCGCCGCTGGCACAACCAATACCTCGCTGGTAACCTATCTCCTCTGAAATCTTTTGGAATTTCTCAGCAAACTCAATCGCCCTATCATATTCACCTTTATTGTAATGTCCTATCCCCATATTACCGTATGCCATGCCTACCCCTTGCCTATCACCTATCTCCTCGGATATTTCCAGAAACTTTTGATAATGCTCAATTGCCCTGTCAATCTCTCCTTTAATAAAATAGATGACTCCCAAATTACAACTTACACCTCCTACACCTCTTTTAGAACCTATCTCCTCCGAAATTCTTAAAAAGTTTCCATAAAGTTCGATCGCCTTATCATATTCTCCTTTCACATAATACAGATTTCCTAAATTGTTGCATACTCTGCCAATCCCTCTTTTGTTGTCTGCCTCTTTATATACTTCTAAGCACTTTTGATATAGTCCGATTGCCTTATCATACTCTCCTTTATGAGAGAAAATTGTTCCTAAGTTATTTAACCCCTTTACACGCAGCATATTTATTCTTTCTCTATCAATTTTCTGCATTTCCCCGGAGAGGCATTTTGCAATTATGTTCAGCCCCATTTCACCTTGACTTAACGCTTTCTCTGTCTCGCCCTTTAACCAGTAAAGCCCGCATTTTCCTATGTAAATCGACGCCTTTTCCAACATTACCTCTTGTGAACCCCCGGATAACTTTTTTTCAACCTCATCCAGAATTTTCAGCGCATCATCGTATCTACTCAGGGTAATATAAACATTGGCAATCTTTGTTCTTGATTGTAACTGTATTTTTCTATCATTACCCGAATTACTATACATTTCCTCATAAAACGTTATCGCCCGTTCATTTTCACCTTTCAAACTATGAATATCACCGAGCGCTCCATACGCGGCACAGAGTTCTTCTTTCTGACCTCCTATGCCCTCTTTTATTATAGAGACGATCTTCTGGAAATATTCTATCGCCTCATCATTTGCATATCTCTCCTTGGCTTTCTGCCCAGCTTTTTTTAACCATTCAAGTCCCTTCTCTATGTTGTCGCTGTTGGCATATTGATAGGCTAATTGTTCTGCAAAATCATCCGTCCTATCCTTGTAAATCTCTTCTATTGCTTCTCCTACTTTCCGATGTAACTCCCGCCGACGCTTCTTTAAAAGACCATTATAAACAACTCCCTGCAGAAGCGGATGCCTGAAAATGTATTCTACTTCGGGCTGTCTTTTTAATGCGCTGATATACTCAAAATCCTCAAGGGTCGCTAAATAAAGAGATAACATCAGACTATCGAGTAGACAGAGACGTTCAAGAATACGTACATAAAAATTCCTGCCTATTACCGAAGCCATCTGCAAAACATCCTTTATCTCCTTATCAAGTCTATCCAACCTTGAGGCTATAACTGCCTGGACTGTATCGGGAATTTGTAAAGAAGAGATGTCCGAAGTAAGTTTCCAGACACCTGTTGAATAGGTCAGAATATTTGTATCTATTAAAGACCTGATGATTTCCTCGACATAAAAGGGATTACCTTCGGCTTTGGCAAGAATTCTATCTTTGAAACCCTCTGTAATGCCTGGAATATTTAAGAGATTATAGACAAGTTGTGTGGTGGCACTGGAATCAAGAGGTGCCAAAACTATCTCACCAAAATTATCACCTAACCTTTTTTTTAGCCGTTTCTTTGTTCTTAAACACTCCCTTTCTTTCTCAATTCTGGAAAGTCCTAAAAATAATATCGGAAATGGTTCGGTCGAATCGAAGATAAATTCTAAAAGTTCTAAGGACGCATTATCAATCCAATGATAATCCTCAATCACCAGCAACAGTGGTTGTCTGTTTGATAAGGCAGTCAGTAACTTTTTAACGCTAACAAATATCTGTAACTTCAAATCCTTGGCATCAAGGTGTTTTATCTTCTCATCAAGTTCATCAGCAAAACGAATGGCAAATAGATAGCCAAGATATGGGACTACTTCTGCCCAGCTGTCAGGCAAAACATTTCTTGTTCTTTTTAGAATTTTCGCCTCTATTGTATCTCGGGTGTCCTGATTCGTAATTCCAAATATATTTCCTAACATCTGTAAAAATGGCAGGTAGGGAATTCTTTCACCGTACAATTCACACCGGCTTTCTAAAAGGAAAATGGGTGATTGCTCCTTTGTAATTGATTTCTTCAGTTCTTCTAAAAGTCGGGATTTACCCAGACCAGCATCTCCCATTATGAAAAAGACACCACCCTTTCCTTCCCCTAATCTTTTTACAGCCTGTTTAAGTCGTTCAAATTCCTGAACCCTGCCAACAAGAGGCGAATGTAGACCTTCAATGCCTCGTTTGGATTCAGGCTCCTCCTTTATCCGTAACGGTTTGAAGACCTTAATCGGCACCTCGATACCCTTAATCAAAACCTGCTCGCAGGGCTCATACTCAAACAAGTATCGAGAGGCTCTGAATACAGGCTCAGAAACCAAGATTTCACCCCTTTTTGCGGTATCTTTCAGCCGTGAGGCGAGATTGACCACATCGCCCATTATGGTGTAGTCCTTTTTTTCTTGAGAACCCACTTCACCAACAACTACAGTTCCACTATTTATTCCGATATGCAGACCAAGTTCGGTTTGCCTTCTTAATTTCTCAGAGAGCGTTCCGTTTATTTCTGGTAGGAGATTCATCATTTCCAGAGATACCTTTACTGCTCTTTCCGGGTCGTCTTCATGCCGAACAGGAAATCCGAACAAAGCAATTACCAGATCACCGTCATACTTATGAATAGTGCCAGACTCTTTGATAATGGGTTTGCTCAGGTATTCAAAGCAGATATTGGCAACATCTCGAACCTCTTCAGGGTCAAGGTTGGCAGATAGGGCAGTAAACCCCGAAATATCGGCAAATAGAATGGTTATTAAACGACGCTCTTCAACTCGCTGTGACATTCACCCTCTTAAAAACACTATATGCGCATTTGATAAAATCCCTCACCATATTTGAAGCCAGAGCTTTTCCCCACAGTCTCTGTCATCTCTTTTATCCTGCGTTCCCAATCCGGGAGCTGCTCTAATTGGCTCTTATGAATTCGGATTGCCTGGAGCTTTTTACCAAATGTGGTTGAGATATCATTTATAAAGGTCGGGTTGTCTGTCGGTGTAAGAAGTAATTCCTCGGAACGATGAGGAGCCAAGCCGACTTCTTTGAGAAAAGGGTAAAAATGCCAGTCCCGCGCAATCATAATTGCATCGATGACTGCAAAGCCACTTGCCCGATGATCTGGATGGAACTGTCGACGCCAGGGGTCATGGGTAACTATAGTGTGGGGTTTAAGTCTCCTGATTAGTGCAGCGATTTCAATTTTTATTGTTTTTACAGATTGAATCTCCCCGTCAGCGTGCCTGAGGAATATAACCTTCTTAACGCCAAGAAATTGCGCTGCTTCCAATGCCTCCTCCTCCCTCTTCTTTGCGACCTTGAAAGGTAAAACATTTCTATCCCAGGTTCCCTTCTCACCGCTTGAAACAATAATGTAATAAACCTCATCCTTCTCAGCCCATCTGGCTATACTTCCTCCGCACGCCAGTTCAGGGTCGTCAGGATGAGCCATAATTATTAATCTAACCTTTGATAATCTTTTCATATGTCATAAGATACCTTTGGGCAATATTCTCCCATTTGTAACCAAGTGCCTTCTTGCGTCCAATCAATCCGAGGTTGTGGCGAAGTTCTCGATTATCAATAAGACTCGTAATTGCCTGCGCAAGATTTTGAGCATTTCGCTTAACCAGAATTCCTGCATCGGCTCCAACTGTTTCGGACAGACCTGTATCATCAAAACCAATTACTGGTCTGCCAGACGCCATCGCTTCAAGTGCAACCAGGCCAAATGATTCATAGTATGACGGAACAATGAGCATTCCTGATTTCATATAGCTTTGATTAAGCTCTGTATGTTCAATGGGTCCTAAAAATCTGACTGGAAGTCCATCCCCATACGTTTTAATACTCTCAAAATAATGTTCTCCTTTGGAAGCCCCACCAATAACGTCCAATTCAATATCATACTTCAAAAGCCTCAGTGCATCAATGAGAAGGTCAAGCCCTTTGATGGGGTCAATCCTACCAACAAAGAGAAGCTTCGAATGTCCATCAATGCTTGGTGTAAATGTTCGGACATCCACACCATGAGGGATGGTAATTATTCTTGCCTTTGGATAAATCTCTTTAATTGCAAATGCTTCTTTATGTGTTGGGGATATTATAAAATTACAGACTCGGATTATCTCCTCTTCAACCTCAATCCTAAACTGATCTCTCTTGATACCCTTAAGCATCTCAACGGTGTGCAGGCTATGTATCCATGGTATTTTTATCTTTCTCATCGTAAGCAGACCAATGACTCCAGAAAGCCAGTAATGGGTATGGATAATATCATACCTGCGCGAGTTATGGTAGCTAATAACCTTATCAGCGAAATTCCTAAGGTTCTGACAATCAAGGTAAATGACATCAATTGAAGAGTTTAACTTAGTGTTTCTCCTGCTTCCATAAGTAAAGATGTCAATTTCACAGAAGGGAGAAAGAGCCTGATACAGGTGAGAGATACAGATGTTCATACCGCCTGAGTTCCCTGAACCTGGCGGATCGAGTGGCGATGAATGATACGATATGACGCAAATCCTCATCTCATCACCCTCCTTGTATAGCGCTCCTCTGCACCCAGATGGAATTTATACCTTTCCTCTCCACGCAGGAAATCATAGTATTTGAACCCTTCGTCAATCGCTGACTTGATGTCCAGGGCAATGCTGATAATTCCCGGCGAGAAGGAATGAAAATCTGGGTCAAAACCAGTGTTGTAAAGGTATATGCGATTGTTGAAATAAAATGAAAAGATTGCTCCGATTGGTTTTGAATCAAGGAATGAAACACGAAACCTGAGCCATTGGTTTTTAGAGAAGGACTCGGCAATTGCCTTAAAGAATGAGCAGACCTCTTTCTTAAGAAAATCTTTCTTCTCATTACTGGAGGCAATCATCAGCTGGAAAAGTGTTTCAATCTGTTCTGACCCAACACTCTTGAGTGCAACATCACTTGCTTTCTTCAGCTTGCGTCTTAACTCGTGCCGCTCTTTACCATCAAGTTTACTAAGATACGAGTCCCAGGAATCTGGGAGTGGAAGTAGTGGACTGAGATCTGCCTGTTTAATCTTCACATCATTCAATAATTCGGGTAAAAGTCGAACCAGGGGACTGCCTGTTTCAAGGGGAAAGAGATCGACATACCAATCTTTTGAAGTGATAAGAGAAGCTAAAGATTCCAGAAACTGCTCTTCATATATAGAAAGATAGATGATATCAGTAATGTCGGTCACACGTTCATCACCAATAAACCGTAATGTTTTATTTTCGACTATCCCGGGGAAGATACCCACCGGTCTATCACCATCCCAGAAGACCATAATTTCGGGCTCGATTCTTAACAGGCTATGACAGAGGGCATAGAACCATTCGTAGCTGAGGAATGGTGATGGGTTTGGGGTGCAATAGAATATCTCATTCCAGATTGCTGAGCTGTGACTGAGTTTTTCAGTCCTCATTACTAAACCGTGATTGGACATACCGACTCCTTGCAGTGTAATTCCATATTTTGAATCCAAAGAAATTGTAAAAGTGTATGCTCTGATAGCAGGAAAAACCTGCCCGTTTAACCCCTCTTATTGAATTTATATTAGAGGAAGTAACGAAGATAAGGGCATAGGAATATGAACGTTCCTTAAAAAAACTCGCAGCATTGCTAATGAGGGCTGGGAAGATTCGATTTCCCCTGTAATCAGCACTCGTAAAGGCATCGTACAGGTAAACTTCATTTGAACCGATAAGAAGCGTATCATCAATTTCACATACCCGGTTTCTCGTAGTAGCCACAAAGAGATATGCAACAGGCTTTGACTTATGACATGCAACAAAAATCTGATCTCCATAAAGGGTACGTTCTTCTACTGTTTCTCTCTTCAAATTTTCAAGTTTTAGAGGACGAGTATAATCCATAACATCAATCGTTACCTTCGGGGTAATATCAGGTATCTTATCCCGAAGGTTGAAGGAATAGAGTTTTAACGATTCCAATGAGACTTTTCTTTGAAGATTAGAGAAACTCTTTCTTATCAATATAGTCCTCTTTCTCTCCCAATTGTTGTCGATGGACCATGTCCAGGATAGACATTGGTTTCGTCAGGAAGTTTGAGCAATTTCTCTCTTATACTCCTGAGAATCGCCTGTTCATCACCGCCAGGAAATGCAGTGTTTCCGTATCCGTCACGGAATAAGGTATCACCAGAGAAGAGCACATTCCCTTTAAGAAAGCAACAACTACCCGGGGTATGTCCCGGAGTATGTAAAATCTTAAGCTGCTCCTCCCCAAACTCGATTTCCTGGTTATCTACAAGTTCGAGGTCGAAACCTGGTCTCCAATCCAGTTGGTGAACTGCAGCTCTTGCTTTGAAAGCTTCCTTAACCTCCTGCAGTGCACCAATGTGGTCAGAATGACTATGGGTAAGGAGAATCAGGATTATATCAAGATCAGATGCCTTTTCGCTAATCTTTTTCGCTTCTGCCCCGGGATCGATTATAATCCCGAACTTCCCTGATTTCAAAATGTAGCAGTTGGTCTCCAAACCACCAACAATCAACCGTTCAAAAGTCATAAACGCATTATATCAGATTTTTTTTATATGTCAAGAATTCGTTTAACAAAGCCAGAAATCTTGATTTCCTTTTATTTTTCTGATATAAAAACAGGTAGTGAAGTATTCGATGACTCTCGCGATTGTTCTTGCAGAATGGGAATACGCCGCAAAAGGCGGCAAGGATGTAAAATGGTTTACCTGGGGGGATTCACTATATCCGGAATGGGTTAACTCAAACCCCACCTAAGAAGGAGATTTTTATTTTCCCACCTTCACAACCTTTCCAATATTCACTCCATCAACCTTCAAGAAGTAGATGCCAGGTTGTAAATCAGTGCCGAAGGATAAGGAGTTAGTGGTAAGTGGAACTGATTTGACCAATCTCCCACTCACATCATAGATAGTC
>SOKM01000072.1 GCA_004375785.1 Candidatus Cloacimonadota bacterium
ATAGTATACTGGTCGAAAACTCCATCTGGTATATTGATGAAGGTATCAGGAAGAATAGTGAGGGTGTCGCTTAATCCACCAATAAAGCTGTCTGGCAATTCTCCGTTTGTCCAACCGTCGTAGCAAATTAGATCATCTATATGACAGTCGGTTGGGTCTTCACCACTAATATCACAATCAAAAACCCAGGATACATAGACACCCTCGAGTATATCCGGTGGAGATGGAAGGGACGAGCTGTCTTTCAAATAGACAACCTTGTATTCGTAAGCGATGTAGTGATTGTATTTATTGGTTGACCAGGAAAATGCCTTTTGAAGAACCTTGATACCTATTGCCCTCCCAAGATTTATGGAAGGGTCCCAGTCATCATATTTGCAGAAGATATCCCATTCCGATGTCCCTGGTCCAATTATCCAGTCACCGTCTTCACTCGGAGACCATTCGTAGTTTCCATACTCAGCATGGCTTACGAGGGTATCCGCGCCTACTGCAACACCGAGCCAGAGCCGTCCTTCCCATAGATAGTAATTTTGCGTATTCCCAGGCCAGTCGTAAGATGGGTTTCCATTACTTCCAGCATCAGGGTCTCCATAATTCCCGAAGTTGGAGACCATAGACCAGAGCTCAGCATTTGTGTGAGGCTTATATTCCATTGGTGGACGCGCAAGGAGAATGTTCGAGAAGAAGAAGAAGAGTATCAAGAAGCAGGGAACCGCCTTTTTCTTTACGGAAGACATTTTTGACCTCCTTTGTTCTGTTTTTATTTTTTTTAAGTTTATCAGAGAAGATAAATTCTGTCAAGCAAAAATTTCAGTTTTTATTCATCTTAACTATTGTTGAAAAGTGATTTTTGAAAAAGTAACATTGTATCATTGAGAGTTGTCTTTCATATTCCCTATGGAAGCAATTTTGATGTTGGGGACAAGCCCCAACGCTACTTGGTATGTGTCAATATGAGATTGCCACGCCTTTATATGGCATTAAAACCTTTGTGTCTTTGTGACTTAGTGGCAAAATTTTCCTTGACATTTGTTTTTTTTTTACATATAGTGTGACACTTTTTAAACCTTAAAAAGAAGTATTATGAAAGATTATGATATTGTAATTATTGGAAGTGGACCAGGTGGATATGTTGCAGCAATCAAGGCTGCACAATTAAAAAAGCGGGTCTGCCTTATAGAAAAGGAATGGGTTGGGGGAACCTGTCTTAACATAGGCTGTATTCCTACAAAGGCACTTCTTGCTTCCGCTGAGATGTATGCTCATACAAAGAAGGCAGCAGAATTTGGTGTTGAGATAAAGGGTGAGGTTAGTTATTCCCTTGATAAGATAATGGAGAGGAAAAGAACTATTGTCTCAAGATGTGTAAAGGGTGTTGAATTTCTTCTTAAATCAAACAATATTGATGTAAAAAGGGGAAGGGGTGAACTTGTTTCACAGGATGAGGTGAAGGTCAAAGATGAAACAATCACAGCAGATAGTATTATAATTGCAACGGGTTCTAAACCCAAAATTATAAAAGGGCTCGAGCCTGATGGTAAACTTGTTCTTTCGAGCAAAGATGCACTTGAGATAAATGAAATTCCTGAGAATTTTCTTGTTGTTGGTGCAGGTGTGATTGGAATAGAGATGGCTACGTTTTTCAATTCTTTAGGAGTAAAAGTTACAATAGTGGAGATGCTTGATGCTATCCTGCCTACGCTTGAATCTGAAAAACTGTCAAAGGCTCTTAATTCTCTTTTGATGAAGAGAGGAATAGAGGTTCAAACTTCCACTAAAGTCAGTAAAATCGAGAAAAAGGAAAACTCACTGAGTGTCACATTTTCTAATGGAGAAGAGAGAGAGTTCGAAAAGATGCTTGTTGCTGTAGGAAGGGTTGCTTCCTTTGATGGGATAGATATAGAAAAGATTGGCATTGAAATGAATTCTGGATTTATAAAGACAGATAAAAGAATGAAGACAAACATAGACAAGATTTATGCAATAGGGGACGTAAGGGGTGGAATGCTTTTAGCACATAAGGCGTCAAGGGAAGGTGTTGTCGCTGTTTTGAATGCATCGGGGATTGAAACTGATATGAATTACCATGCAGTTCCCAGTTGCATTTTTTCAAGCCCTCCGGCAGCACTTGTAGGGATGACTGAAAAAGTGGCAAAAGAAAGAGGGATAAAGATAAGTATTGGTGAATATCAGTATATTGGAAATGCGAGGGCTCATACTATTGGAGAAAAGGAAGGTTATGTCAGGATAATCACCGATGAAAATGGGACTGTTATTGGAGGAGAAATCGTTGGAGCACAGGCAGACACAATGATAAGCGAGATTGCAATGGCTTGTGAGCATCGGATGAATGTCAGGGATGTTGAGAAAGTGATTCATCCACACCCAACACTGTCTGAAATCCTTATGGAAGCATTTGATGATGCTGGAGGGAAGGCGATACATAAGCCGCCAAGGAGCAAGGAGAATGTTTGCGAAACGGTGAGTGGGCGAAACGGAGAGAATGACAAGTTAAAAGGTAAAGAATGGTTGCTACGCAACGGCTGAAGATGGTTGCTACGCAACGGTATTAGTCCCTTCGGGACGGTATAGGTTCTTCGACAAGCTCAGAACGGTGATTGGCTGCTTCGCAGCGGCAGATAAACGCAATAATCAAGTTAAAAGGAAAAAGTGAAACTTTGGGATGTATGATGTACGATGTAGGATGTAAGATAATAAAAGTCAAAGGATAAAGTGACAAAAGTAAAAATGAGAGCTTACTCGAAATGATAAATTAACGAACTAAACGATATTAACGAATTAAACGAACTTAATCAGGTTATTTAACAACTGTGTGTAAAAATGGAGGGTTCAATCGGTTTCGATATATTTTCTGACACGTGGGAGGATGTAGAGGTTTTCAATGGGGAGTCTCCTCAGGGCTTGGCTGAAAACCTCGACCTGTTCAACGTTAGGGAGTCTTCTGTTGATGATAATGTATTCCATACCCTTTGCTATACAATGTCCTCCTCTGCCATCAAATTTATCGAAGATAACTTTGCAGGACAGTCTTTCAGCAATATCTTTGAAATGAACAAGCACTTCCTTTTGCTTCATTCTTTGAATTGTAAGATAAAAAAATGAAAATGTCAAGAGAAAACGGTAAGAACCGAAGAAATATGAAAAGGTTAAAGGAAAAAGTGAAAAGTGAAACTTTGGGATGTATGATATAGGATGTAAGCAGAACATACAAGTTAAAAGTAAAAAGTTAAAAGGAAAAAGTGTAATCAAATGCTACGCTGGAAGAATGAGATTGCTTCGCTTGAGTCGAGCAAGCCCCGTGTAATAGGAAAATGTTTTGTGCATAATGGTATTACACAGGGC
>SOKM01000118.1 GCA_004375785.1 Candidatus Cloacimonadota bacterium
GGAATCTGTGTCAACCCAAACACCAACAAAATTTATGTGGGGAATTATAGTAGCGACAATGTGACGGTGCTCGAAGAGGTAAAGACGTATGATTCTCCGCTTGCATCATCCATTACACCATTCCCGGGCAACATTATCACAACCTCTCTTCCTGTATTCACCGGAAACTCTATAAACTCACGTAGTCCTGCCAACTGCAAAATTATGAAAGTCCTATACAAGCTTAACACTACACAGGAACCCTGGAATGAGGCTCTGATTACTGCTGGAGGTGGAACAGAATGGGTTTCCTGGGAAGCACAGGCGACCGAGCCACTCACCACGGGATTTCACACGCTCTATGTCGTTGCACTTGATATGACCTCTGCTACTATTAATATGACAGAGAATTTCACAGGGTCAATTACTCCTTATTATTTCTTTGTAGCATCATCCTATATAGACATTGTGGAATACTCTATTTCTGACTCTTATACACCGGATGACCCATGGAGAGTAGATGGAACCGTTTCACTCTCATTCACGGTGAGGAACGTGAGTGAGCAGGTGATCGAGAACATCGGATTTTCTTCCTCCGACCTTGTCAATGATAGTAATTACATCTATGGAAATATGGTAACATTTTCTCCATCTATAATTTTAGAACTGCAGCCAGGATATGTTGATACGGTGACAGCAACGGTGCCGGTGGTAATTGGTCAAGCAGCAGGAACATATACCGGGACGTTCTGTGCTTCACCCGGAAGGAGTTCACCCGACTATGTAAATGTGAGCCTCTTCGTGGACACCCTGTGGGACATTGACGTTCAGGACTACGGTGCAAGCCTTGCGGCAAACAGAATGACCCTTGTAGGAGTGGAGAACTCGGTAGTGCTTGGCAAGTTCAATCTTGATAACCCGAATACAAAGGATGATAATTTTGACCCCTACGATGGTCCGGGAAATATAAAGATAGAAAATATTGCCTATATGCCCGGTTCGCTCTTTGCTTACGGAAACGTGGACACTATTCCGAAATCAAATATATCTATGGTTGCTTCTGTTACTTCTCTTGAAACTGGAGGTGCATATCAATGCATCCTGCAGGTTGCAATACCTGCTGGAAAGCCAACAGGAAGGGACTTTGTGGGTGATTTTACTGTTGAATCGGGTTCTATCAACGATGAATTTCGTCTTAAGGTAATTGTAGTTGAACCGGGTGGCTCAGTAACATCTCTGTATGCTTTCTGGGGCGATGCTGCTTATGATGGTAACCATCTTTATTGGACAGACTTTAGCATGAATGAGAAAGGTTACAATTTGTATCGCTCAGATGCATCTGACACGACATTTGCAAGGTTAAATAGTATGGCTATCGCGGAGATAGAATATCTTGACATGTATGTGAGATTAGGAACGACGTATCAGTATAAGTTAGGTATCAAATTAGAAGATAATAAAGAGCTTCTCATAGGGCCCATATCACTTACTGCTATTGGAGGGCCTGATCTTCCGAGTAAGTTTTCTCTCAGAGGGTGTTATCCAAATCCGTTCAGTAAAACTACAATGATTAGTTTTCAGTGCCCGGTAACCGGTGATAAGACAGAAATTTCATTGCGAATCTATGACTTAAGTGGGAGGATAGTGAAGACACTTGTTGATGAGGAATGCCGTCCTGGTTATTACACGGCAAAGTGGGATGGTAGAGACAGAACGGGCAAAAAGGTATCGAGCGGAATTTATTTTTACAGGCTTAACGCAGGAGACTTCGAGTCAGTAAAGAAACTCATCCTGTTGAAATAAACGCTTCGCTGTAAAACAAACGCTTCGCTGCAATTAAACATTTCATTGTAAACTAATGCTGACGCTGTGAATTAAACGGCTTCGCCTGTAAATAAAACGCTTCGCTGTAAAACAAACCCCATATGACCACTACAATATCACGCAAGAATGTATTTTACGTGGCATACGGGGCAGGCGCACTTCGTGCTGTAACCTAATGCTTTGCTGGAATATGAGATTGCCCACCTGCGTTAAAACTTTACACGAACGCTGATGCTGCGAAACAAATGCTCCACCTATGCCAATCCCTCCTACGTTGAAACTTCAGAGGGTATAGCTTCGGAGGGCAGGCATCATTAGCGAATAGTAAATCTGTGAAATCTCTTTGAAAAATCTTGACTTCCTTCTATTTTTTTGATATAAAACAATAGATAAGAAAAACTGACAGAGTAAGGAGGAAAAGATGAGGAGAAATAGGAAGTTTTCACTTTCACCTACCGCACTGGTTCTGCTGATAGTACTTATGCTACTGTGTAGTATTGGTGTTGGATTCGCACAGAATCAGGAGAAGGTGATTGTAATCAGCGAGAAAGTAGGAGAGGTGATAGATGTAGAGGAAAGAGAGAAATTCCAGCTTTTTGTAGCATTCAAAGGATTCAAGTCTGCTGTTTTTTTGCAACTTCCTGATGGGAGCTATGTTGCTGAAATTACTTACGAAGAAGACGGGGAAGAGAAAAAAACAAGATTGCCACAAACCGAGAAATCAATTGAGTCGTTTCGGAATTATCTTGAGAACTACAGTGAACACAAAGCAAAACTTCAAGGGGGAACAATCATAAAAGGCACTTTAAGAATACCTGATTCCAGCTATATACAAATTCTCACAACGCAAGATGGTTCTACCCTTATCGGTCGAATCGTTGAAATTGGAGAAAGCGAAATTCAATTCGAATCAAATCTTGGTAAGATAGCCATTCCCATCTCAAAGATAATAGAGATAAAGGAAATTCCAGTATCTTCAATGAAAGAAGGAAAATACTGGTTCCCAAATCCAAATTCCACAAGGCTCTACTTTGCACCTACAGGGCGCAGTTTGAAAAAAGGAGAAGGCTACTTCGCAGACTATTACCTTTTCTTTACAATGCTTGCAGTTGGAGTAACGGACAATATTACTTTGTCAGGAGGAATGTCAATCTTACCGACTGATAATTTTGTTGAACATAATATATTTTTCTTTACACCAAAAGTTGGATTAATTCAGAGAGATAACGGTGCTCTGTCGGTGGGTGCATTGATGGTTAAACTTCCTTCTTTTGAAGATAGTGATGCTGCATCAGTAGGTATTCTTTACAGTATAGGGACTTTAGGAGGACCAGATAGAAGTATCACTGCAGGTTTGGGGTACGGATATGTTGACTGGGATTTGGCAGATAAGCCAATGTTTATGGTCGGTGGTGAGAGTAGAGTGTCACGACGGGTAGCGTTGGTAACGGAGAATTGGATGTTTCCAGGGGTGGACCAACCTCTTCTTATTTCTTACGGAATGCGTTTCTTCGGTAAAGGATTAAGTGTAGATCTCGCTTTTATTAATGTGTTAG
>SOKM01000330.1 GCA_004375785.1 Candidatus Cloacimonadota bacterium
ATATTACAAATACATATTCGAATCAGATACGATATATAACGAATAAATCTGGCTCGTGGGTAATAGATTCGATTATGATAGATGGGAATTCACCGTCTATTGCGGTTACACCAGCTGGTACTCCACATATCGCTTTTGAAGCCGATTGTGGAGGTGATGACGATATATATTACGCAACACTTGTCGGTGGATTATGGGATATAGATACGGTCATTAATAATACTGTTATCAGCAGCGACCCCTCAATAGCGCTTTCTCCGGATAGCGTTCCACATGTTGTATACTATGATTTCTCCGGTGGATTGAGTATTCGGCACGCTTTTAAGAGTGGCGGGTCATGGAGCTCCGAAGTCATACCAGGTTCTTCAGTAGGCACGTATTCCTCAATTTCTATCGATGCGTCTGGAAATTTGCACGTAGCGTTTGTTGCAGGTACGTATGGTGGGAATAGAGAGATTTCTTATGCGAATGATACATCAGGAAGCTGGGTTAATGAAGGCATTACTAATGATGCCCTCGATGATGATTTTCCAACAATCGCAGTAGATAAAAACGGTGATGTCCATATCGTCTATGCAAAAGATGATGGTGCTGATTGGGAACTATGGTATGCAACAAATGAATCAGGTTCTTTTGTGACAGAACAACTTACTGACAATGTTGGTATAAATGATTGTGGTTATCCGTCAGTTGCTGTTGATAACAACTGTTCAATTCATATTGCCTATCAGGAGAATAATACGGCAGGTAACCTTTTTTATCTAACCAATAAGTCGGGTTCTTGGGTAAGAGATACAATTTTCATAGCCCCATGGAATAAGACATTATCATGGGTTGATAGGAGTGTTGCAATTGATAATCTCGGTTATATTCATGCAAGTTTTGCTAATCAAGTTGGAGGTGCCTTTACTCAAGAGACCTACCATGCTGTAACCGATGAACCCATTGGTATAGAATCTCCATCCTTCTATGCGAGTACAGATGACCTTTGCGTAAATCTACACTGGTCTGTTGAGATGGAGGATGAATGTCTCCTCTATATTATTGTAAGGAAATCCCTGAGAGAAAACGAAGATTACGTTGAGATTGCAAAGATTTCCGGTTCTGGCTCTTCTCCCTCACCTAAAACATACACCTATAAAGATGGAGACATCGAACCAGGAATACGATATTATTACAAACTTGGAGTGGTAAAGACAGGTGGACAAACGAGGTGGTATGGACCTGTTTCGGCAGTAGTCCCCGGAGCAAAAGGATATTTGAAGATTTCTCCAAATCCCTTCAGGGAAAAGACAGTCATCAGTTATCGGTTACCGGTCATCAGTGAACAATCCCAACTGGTTACTGATTACGGATTACCGATTACCTTGAAAATATATGATGTGAGTGGGAGATTAGTTAAAGATTTGTCACTGCCTACTGCTTACTCCTTACTGCCTACTGTTGCTATCTGGGATGGAAGAGACGATAGAAATAAGTTGTTAACTCCGGGCATCTATTTCTGTGTGCTGAAAACACCCGACTGTGTAAAAAGAGAAAAAATTCTTCTTGTGAAGTAATATTTAGAAATATAGTTTGGAATACAGTAGTAAAAAAAATACGTGAGAGTATAAGTTACAGAGTAAGCAAACACTTCGCTATAATAATAAAGCTTTCTCACAATGACAAATTAGAAAAGACACAATCTACTTGTGCTTGTGTGCTCTTGTGCTCTGGAGTGAGTTTCGCAACTTTTTTTATTAGAAAGAAGGGGAGTATTGTGATTGTGAACGTAAAAAAGTTAGCGGGTTTATCTCACTTTGAATAGTTTTCTAGTTGTATGATACTCGCCTGCATTTAATTTCAAAAAATAGACTCCAACTGGAACTTTTCTGCCTGAGCTGTTAGTACCATTCCAGGATATTGTATGTATACCTGCTTGCTTCTTCTTGTTTTCAAGAATTTTTACTTCTTGACCAAGTAGGTTGTATACCCTCAGATTGACGTCTGTATCACCTGGGAGTGTGTAGAATATCTTTATATTTCCCTCTGCCGGATTGGGATATGCATGTAAGGAAACAAGATCATATGATTTTTTTTCATCTTTTTCCTCGCTTATTTTACTAATTGAGTCGGGTGGGTAAAATTTGACTGCATAGCCGGAGTCAGGCATCGTATAGTAAAGGACCTGCAATCCAGTTCCTCCATTCTCTATACCAACACAGTCAGCATTATTGTAAAACTGTCCTTCCTGTTTACCATACTCGAAGTAGATGCAGCTGTCCTGTCGAGTCAAAATCAACTGGAATGTATGTGAACCAGTGAGTCCTCCCGTATCCCATGCAGCAACATTTATGTATGATACAATAAATGTATCAACGTTATTTGTATAGTAATAGCATTCAGCAGTATCAACGCCTTCAAATATCAGGTCCGCTCCCAGTGGGACGAGAAGATTATTTGGAAGGTTAACACTTGGAATAAAGAATCCGCTATATCCATGAGGCATATAGACGTCGGCATCGGTGAATGAGATTGCACCATTTGAGTTGACCCAGAACTGATTGACATAAAACCCATAGTACGGAAAATCGAAACCTATAGGGAACGGTCCAGCATTGTTGTCGTCACTTAAACCATATACTTTTGTACCAATACTTGTAATATCGATCCAATTGTATACGGGTCCTCCTGGTTCGTAGATGTCGATCCATACATAACCGTATCCATCTGGACCACCGGAACTATCAACAGGGAAATCCCGAGAAATTTTATAAATCTTCGGCTTTGAACCATAGAGAGAAATTGAAATTGGGAGTAAAAGAATGATTAGTGTAAATTTCTTCCACATTGTTCACCTCCATTGCAATAAGGATTGGTAAGAATCTGTTAAATAAAAATTATAATTTATTATACCATAGATTTGAGATTTTTCAAGACTTTTTTTTTATTTCTAATGTAATATAAGGGATGAATTAAAATACTTGGATTATTTATCCGTGTTCACACGTGACAAAAACAGCAGCAAATGGCAGAAAGAAAACAGCAAAGTATTTTCTTTGCGGTCTTTGCGTCTTAGCGGTAATAATAACTGTAAATTTCAATCTGTGTTCATCTGTGGCTAAATAGGATGAGGGTGGTTATACGAAAAATACTCTGTGTCCTCTGTGGTTTGATTTGGGGTATGTAGGGACAACAATATGGCTTTCGCAACTTTTTTTATACAAAAGAGGCAAATTTTATCGTTGAGAGAGCAAGGGAATTGGTTCAGATTTAACTCTAAATATTTGGGAATTATGGACATAATAACTTTTGAAGATTCTTAACAACTATACAGATTTTCCTATGGCCGTAATGGTAACATTG